>JAHLLU010000327.1 GCA_020444005.1 archaeon | reverse complement strand
AGACGCCGACAAAGACGAGTAATAGTACCCGCCCTTTCATTCCAAATTTTCCAAACATTATTTTTCCTTCTGTGTTTTTAGTTAACAGTGTTCTTACGGACCATAACGCAGGTTAAACTCTATCTCAACCAAAATAGTCGGTAATTAATTCTTCTTTGCTTGGCAAGAGAGTCGAGTTATCTATCGTCGCGGCGTCGTTCCGCAATCCGATTCCGGGATGGGCATCCCGGGAAACCTCGTTTTCAATTTATAAAGAAATATATTGAACGTGCGTTCTGCCCGGTTTTATTCCAGTTATACGTCGGCGGGTTACCACATCCAAAATGAGATGGTATGATTTCTGCATAAATATTCATATGGAGGAATCTATGAAACGAATCGTCGCTCTATTCTTAGTGGCTCTTGTCGCGACTATGGCGCTGTCGGCCCAGAATCTCAGTCTGAAAAGTGCCCGACAAACCTCAACGTATTACGCTTTTGCCGTGGGTATCGCCGAGGCGTTGAACGATAACGTCCCGGGCCTCAATACCACAGTGGAGACGAGCGCCGGTTCCGTTGAAAACGTCAAAATGGCGCGCATGCGCCAAGACTACCTCTTTACCTCGCCGCCGTCGCTCATCCGGGACGCGGTGCGGGCTTCAGGCAGTTTTTCCGAGGGGGGATATGAGAATATAAGGTCGCTATGGCCCATACCCGGGCTGGTCATGCATTGGGTTGTCCGAGCAGACAGCGGCGTAGAATCCCTGGACGATCTTGTGGGCAAGCGGTTTATCCCCGGTGGCGCCGGATCGGCGGGCGAGCGTATCACCCGTGCAGTCTTACAGGGCATGGGTATCTATGATCAAATCAACCTCTTAACGGTGGATCTGAGCGAAGGGGTCAGTGCCGTCAGAAATCGTCGCGCCGTAGGTTTTAGCACCTCCAGCACGCCGCCTGCGTCGATGGTTCAGGAGATCGCGTCGACAATTCCCGTACGCATCTTAAGTCTCTCCGACGAGGATTACGCACCGGTGAGTGACGATTATACTCGGGCGGTCATTCCCGGGGGTATGTACAACGGGGTGAATGAAGACGTTCAAACGGTAAGCCTGCCGGTGGCACTGTACACCACCGCGTCGCTTTCTGCGGATACCGCTTACAAATTGACCAAAGCGTTTTGGGAGAGCCGCTCGCAATGGGAAGGAACGCACCCGGCTATGCGCTTGATTACTATGGATGACGTGAACGCCATGCAGGCAAAACTCCATCCCGGCGCCTTGCGGTACTACCGGGAAATCGGATTTGAAGTAAGTCCGTCGCTGCGATAACGTTGCTGATAACATTGCTGCGCCGGCAACATACAGTGAACATCTATGACTGAACCAAAACTCCAGCGCCACCTCGAACACGTTGTCTTCGGGGTGGCCGTTTTATTTGCCCTCTTTCAATTGATTCTCCCGGTTTACGCCTTTCTTCCGGCGTTACAGGCGCGGGCGATACATTTGACCTTTGCCCTGATCATGATTTTTCTCGGCGAGGCGGTGACGCGACGGGCATTGTTAACGGAGCAGCCGACCCGTCGGGAAAACCTTGCGTTTATGAGGGACGTTGTGCTTACGGTCGTCGGGGTGGGTATCACCCTCTACGTTTTTTTTGATTATCCCCAAATACGCAATCAGTACGGGATACCTCGTGGTACGTGGCAAATTGTCATTACCTTTGCTCTTATCGGTCTTATCCTTGAGGGTGCGCGGAGGATGATAAAACCGACGTTGCCTATTATCGCCCTGATCTTTCTTTTGTATGCGGTGTTTGGCCACCTTATACCGGGTACCTTTGGTCACCCTCATTACAATCTGACGATGCTGTCGGGACAGCTTTTTCTCACTACCGGAGGACTCTGGGGGCTCCTCCTGGGCGTTAGTACCGACGTTATCGCCATATTTGTCTTCTTTGGCGCTTTTGTATTTGCCACCGGTGGGGGTACCGGATTTATGCGCCTCTCCATGAAGCTTGCCGGCCGGTTTTCCGGCGGTCCGGCAAAAGTAGCTACCATTTCCAGTGCGCTTTTCTATCCCCATGATGAAACGCCTCAAGTACAAACCGGAAATGGCCGCCGCGGTGGAAGCGGTGGCCAGCACCGGCGGACAAATTATGCCGCCCATTATGGGCGCGGGGGCGTTTGTTATGGCGGAGCTGACGGAAACGCCTTATTTGGAAGTCGCCTATCACGCTCTGTTACCGGCATTGATTTACTTTCTCGCCGCCGGTATCGGTATTCACTTTTACAGCAAACGCCAGGGTTACGTGGGTGTTGCCGCCGAGGATATTCCCACGTGGCGGGACACCCTCAAGTCCAGCGGCTTTTTTTTGATTCCCTTTGTTGTGCTCATTATTTGGCTGGTCATGCAGTACACACCGCAATACGCCGCCTTTTGGGCCACGATGTCCACGATCCTCCTGGCGGCCGTATCGGAAGAGTGGCGGTTAGACATACGTAATGCCCTCCCCCGTATCGGCGGCGCCGTGAGGTCGGGAGCGCGACAGGCCGCGCTTATCGCGAGTATTACCGCCAGCGCGCAAATTATTATCGCCGTCATCGCTATTACGGGGCTGGGCGTAAAGATTAGTTCTTCCGTTCTTTCTATAAGCCAGGGAAACCTATTTATTTCACTCCTCCTCATCGCCATTACCAGCATCATTCTGGGAATGGAGGTGCCTACCACCGCCGCCTATATTATGGCTGTTGTGGTGGG
>JAHLLU010000292.1 GCA_020444005.1 archaeon | reverse complement strand
CGGCCGGGACCTATATCCCCGTGTATCCGTATAATGAGATCCTGCTGGAAGGCAAGAACATCACGCTGATGGGTGTCAATCCCGATGATCCCAACGTCGTCGCCAGTACGATTCTGATCGACTACCACTTGAGTCTCTATAATGTCGGACCCGAGACCATAATTGAAGGGATTACCTTCCAAGACGCGGATCTGATCGGGGCGACCATGGTTAACGCCAGTCAGGCGGCCGACGACGGAGTCTACGGTGTTACCTTGTACGGTGCGGCCATCTACATGGCCAACGCCTCGCCGACAATCCGTAATTGCAACTTCGACGGTTGTTATGTCGAAGGTGGGAACGGCGCCAATGGCGACGGCGGCAATGAGGAACACCCGATCGGCTTCGACGGTGGCTGGGCTGGCGGAGCCTATGGTGGTGCCGTCTACCTTGGTTACCTCAGCAGTCCCGTGTTCGAGAACTGTGCCTTTACCGACTGCTACGTTGCCGGTGGTGTTGGTGGCGACGGTGGCCCCGGCTATCAGGGCACCATAGGCGGCCGCGGCGGTAGCTGGGAATGGTCGGAGTCCATTGAAGAGCAGATCATTGCCTACGGTTGGGACGGCTGGGAATGGGGTCCCTACGCCGAGTACTGGAAGTACAGCGGTTATGGCGGCGCGGTCTACTGCTCGTCCTATACGACGCCGCGTTTCGTCGATTGTCTCTTCGAGGGCAATCAGGCCATCGGTTCGGTCTCCGGTGTCGGTGGCAGCACCGATTTCCCGCCGAACCGGCCCCTCAACGTGGAGTCTTTCGGTGGCGCCGTCTATATCGAATCGTTCAGCGAGCCGGACTTCACCGGCTGTGTCTTCCGGAACAATACGGCCGACGCGAATGACCTGGGGCAATTGGACGACATCTACATCAGCTTCGGCGGTTCGGTGGCGTTCGAGGACAACAGTTCACCGACGTTCACCAACTGCGTGTTCGAGGAGAACAATGCGGCTGTCGGTGGCGGTCTCTGGTGGTCCAATGCCACGGCGACGATTACCGACTGTAATTTCGTCGCCAATAACGCCTATCACGGCGGTGCCATGTACGCCGTCGATTCCAATGGTGTGATCGACAACACGATCGTCCAGCGCAACCTGGCCTTCCTGACTACCGTGGACGCCAATCTGGTGGCCGACCCGAACGTTGGGTTCGGCGGCGTGATGAGCTGGGGCGGCGGTCTCTGTGCGATCAACTCGCCGATGTCGGTCTATAACAGCGTCTTCACCGAGAACCGCGCTCAGTCTTCCGGCGGCGGCCTGTATCTGGCCGGTTCCGATCAGGACATTACGACCTCGCCGATCGTGCACAACTGCTTGATCTACAACAACAGTGCCGGTCGCGACGGCGGCGGTATCTCGACGTGGAAATCCGAGCCGGTGATCTCGAACTGTACGGTGGCCGACAACATCGTTACCGGGGCGCTGGGAGTGGCCTACGGTGGCGGTCTGTTCGTGGCCTACGATTCGAACGCGGTCATGATCGATTCGATCATCTGGGGCAATACCAGCAGTCAGGAAGGTTCGCAGATCGCCGTGGCCAACGGTTTCGAGTACGGTGCCCGGCCTTCGACGCTCCATCTGACACATACCGACGTTCAGTCGGATGTTGATCCGAACGCCGTCGCCGGTACGGCGCTGGATCTGGTCTTTGTGATCGATTCGACCGACAGCATGACAGACTACGTCAATGCCGTCGAGGCGATGGCGAGCGAAATCGTCGAGGCCGCGACGGAGGTGGTGCCGGATTATCGCATCGCCATCGTCGACTACAAGGACTTCAACGATACGACGATCGGAGCCGCGTCGGACTATCCGTTCCGCGTGGTCGCGGAGTTCTCCGAGGATGCGTCCCGCGCCATCAATGCCTTCAGCTCGATCGGTACGCCAGCCGGCGCTGGTGGCAATACGGATGCCGAATCCATCTACACGGCGCTCGCCAACACGATTGACGGAACCGCATTGGGTGGGTGGCGCAGTGGCGATGTCAAACGCGTGATCATCCTGATCACCGACGCGCCACCGCACGATCCGGAAACATTGACCGGCTTGAGCCTGGCCGATGTGGTCGGGGCGGCTTCCGAGGCCCCCAGCAAGCGAATCTTCGCCGTCCAGATCGGTGACGACGCCTTGGCCTCGGTCTACCTGACCAACCTGGCCGGTGCGACCGGCGGGGCCGTGGTGCGTGTGCCATTAGACGATCTGACCGCTACAACCGGTGGTACGACGGTCAATGCTGCCAATCCGATCGGTGAGGCGGTGATCGAAGCGATCGGCCAGATCAGCAGCGTGGCCTCGTCGATCTTCGTCTCCGGCGGTTCGCTGCTGCCGGGATGGGATGCCGAGACCGGGACCTGGGATCCGGCTACGGCCAATCTCATGGAAGACCCGCTGTTCATCGCGGGATTCTACCTCAGTCAGGTGGACGCCGGTCAAGGTCGGCAGAGTCCGGCGGTTGACGCCGGCAGCGGTCCGGCCGATGCGACCACGATCGCGCTGGCCGATCGGACCACCCGAACCGATGGTGTCGGCGACGCGAATGAGGTCGATCTGGGTTACCACTACGCCGAAGGGGTGACGCTCTTGGCTCTGACGGCCGAAGTGCTGGCCGATCCGAACGACGGGCTCATCCACGGTACGGTGACGCCGACCTATACGCTGATCTACGAGGGCGCAGCCGACAACATCATTCGTCTGACGGCCGTTCCCGAAGAGGGCTATACGGTCAGCCAGTGG
>JAHLLU010000325.1 GCA_020444005.1 archaeon | reverse complement strand
TCAGGTCTGTGTCATTAACCCCGGTGCAGGTACCGCTCGCTCCATGGGGATCACCGTCATAGACGCCGGTGTAACCGTTGATCGAGCAGGTTGGAGTGGCTTTCGAAATGGATATCTCCACGCTCCCGCTGTCGTTGGTGTAGTTGCCGCTGGTGTCGGTGAAGCTCCAGTTGGCGGTTCCACCGGACACGTTGGTGAAGCTTGTTCCAAGATTGAGGTCCACGCTCAGGTCTGTGTCATTAACCCCGGTGCAGGTACCGCTCGCTCCATGGGGATCACCATCATAGATATCGTTGTATCCACTAATAGAGCAGGTTGGAGTGGCTTTCGAAATGGATATCTCCACACTGCCGCTGTCGTTGGTGTAGTTGCCGCTGGTGTTGGTGAAGTTCCAGTTGGCAGTGCCGCCAGGTACGTTCGTAAAAGAATCACCAAGGTCAAGATCCGCACTCAGGTCTGTGCCACCAATCCCGGTGCACGTTCCGTTCGCACCGTGCGGATCACCATCATAGACGCCGGTGTAACCGTTGATCGAGCAGGTTGGCACAGCCGGTGTGATCGACCAGTCCCCATTTACTTCTGTGATTGTATAGTTGGTGAGTCCTGTGCCGCTCACTGACGGAGAAATGATCCCAGAACCTACATTCGGTCCTACCGATGATGGGGTGTTCGTACAGTTCAGGTCTCCTGTGAAGGCACCCGTCACCACACAGGCAGAAGGTGAATGAGCAGAGCCATCATATGTACCGTTGTAGTTTCCTGCTGTCGCTGTCACCGCTGCTTTATTCACGGTCAGCGTTGCTGCACTGCTGGTCGCAATCCCACATGTGTTGGTGAATACAGCCCGGTATTGATTGCCGTTCAGAGACACGTCCGGCTTGGTCAATTCGAAAGTTTCAGAAGTGGCACCAGAGATATTGGACCAGCCTGTCCCCGGATTGACCTGCCACTGTACGCTCGTGTAGTTTGTACCCTCCACAGTGAAGGAAGCGTTTTCGCTATAGGTCACCGTTAGGTTAGTAGGCTGCGTGGTAACAGCTGGAGTAGTGTTTACGGTAAGGATCGCAGAGGAAGTTGTGGCTGATCCGGCTGAATTTGTAAAGACTGCACGGTATCTTTTTCCATTGTCGCTGACCACCGTCGAGAAAGTATATGTCGCCGTGGTCGCACCGGAGATGTTGGTCCAGGTTGTCCCACCATCATTGCTCACCTGCCACTGGACTGTCGGCACAGGCATCCCACTGGCAGCCGCCGTTAAGCTAACACTGCTCCCGGCGCAGACCGTATAATTTGCTGGTTGTGATGTAATCGCTGGCGCTTGTGTGGTTACTTCGGTTACCTCTTGCGTGATTGGCAGGCTCGTGATCGTCTTGATGTTGCCTTCTTCATCCGTAACCGTATATAGGGCAATGATGTTATGGGAGCCGATGGCCAATCCTGAAGTCGAGAATGTATAGGCGAAGGAGCCTGTGCCGCTGGCGGTGGGGGCCGAGCCTTGATCCAAGAACTGAGGAATCTCTCCTCCCGGCCACATGTAAACCATTTCAGCAAAAGAGACAGTTCCACCAGGCTCGGTACCGCTATCATCCCACAGCGTGGCTGTGAATGTCACGGCACTCCCAAACTCAGAGGGGTTCGGCGAAGAGGTGAGCGATATCCTGGTAATACTCCACTGTCTTGCAGCCCCATAGAAATCAGCAGCTCCTTCAGGTTTCACCTCGAATAAGTAGTCGTAACCGCGAGAAAGGCCGGTGAGCGAATGGGGGCTGGTACATGGTACCCAGTCTTCTAGGATCACAGTATTCTGGGTCCCGGATTCCTGTTTGATCAGGTAGCACACCAAATCAACACCTGCCGGGTCGCTGGAAAAAGTGAGGGTTGCGTCAGTGCTCTCAGTGAATATTTCTGGGCCACCTGTGATGGTTACCTGTGGCACAGCGATAGACCACAGATGCCATGCCAGGGTCGTGGCTGTGAGCGGAGCTCCCTGGACTTTAACCGCAAACGTGTAGTTCAAACCGTAAGTGAGATCGGTGTAGGTTTGTGGGCTACTGCAAGCTGACCAAGTCAAGTCATCAAAGCTTGAGATATACCCTTCGGACAAGCTGCACTCAAACGCAGTGCCTTCTGTGTCGCTGCTGAATTCGAAGGTGGCTTGCCTGCTGAAGGAGGTTGCGAGAGGCGCACTGGTGATGGTCACGGTTGGCCAGGTCTGTTCCACTACCTTTTGAGCTAAAACGTCGGAAATTTGTGAAGATGTCCCGTCAATCTTTTCGTAGCTAGCAATGATTATATGATCACCGGTGGCCAGCGTAGATGTCGAGAACGTGTACTCATACGAATCGCCCCCGAGCGAAACAGCGGTTGTGTCTTCACCTAGGTTTATCTGCGTTGTATTGAACGTCTCCATCACAATTTCATAGAAGATGACTTTCCCAGCCGGGGCTCCTCCGCTGGTGGACACAACAGCCGTGAACGTCACCGTGTCTCCGGTAACGGACGGGTTCAGGGAAGAGGTTAGGCTAGAGAACTCGATGAATGGATCGACATTCACCGTAAGTGTGACTTCATCCGTCGTCGTAGCTGGTAGGCAGTCGCCAGTCAGGACTGCCCGGTACTGGTTGCCGCTCAGAGATATGTCTGGCTGGGTTAGTGTGAAAGTTTCGGAAGTAGCGCCAGGGATATCGAACCAGCCTGTCCCCGGGTTAACCTGCCACTGCACGCTCGTGTAGTTGGTACCAGCCACAGTGAAAGAAGCGTTTTCCCCATAGGTAATGGTCTGGTCCACTGGCTGAGTCGTGATTGAAGGA
>JAHLLU010000326.1 GCA_020444005.1 archaeon | reverse complement strand
AAACATCCTTGAATATTTTTCATATGCTTGAGGAGAGAGTATCTGATATGAAGCCTGTACAAGACTTTTACCATATGTTTTTTCTCCTACTAAAATAGCTGCTTCATTTTCCTTAAGAGCAGCAGCAAGAATCTCTGAAGCACTTGCTGTACTTCTATTTATAAGTAGTACGATATTATAATCTTTATCATTTTCAGGTGTCCTATATCTTAAATCTAAATATCCTGGAAATTTATATTCCATTTTAGTGACAATCTTATTTGAAAGCAACTGATGTGCAACACCGATACTTCCACCAACTGCTCCACCACCGTTATTCCTAAGATCTAAAATAATATCTTTTATTTTAAGATTATCTACTCTTTCAAGAAGTATCTCCATTTCTTCCCCTGTCCTATTTGTAAAGGAAGATATTCTTATATATGCAGTATCCTTATCAATTAAAGCTAAAGAAACTGTTTTTAATTCAATTGTTTTTCTAGTTATGTGGTAATACACAATATTACCAATTCCCTGTTTTAATACTCCAAGTTTTACAATAGTATCTTCTTTACCTTTAATCTGCGAGGAAATGTAAGTTAAACTCTTACCAGAAAAATTATTTCCATCTGCCGATACAATAATATCGCCAGCCTCTAGACCTGCTCTGTACGCAGGAGAATTTTCATAGACACTTACAACATATGCTCCTTTTGGAACCAAGGACATTGATACGCCAATCCCTTTATATACGCCTTCTCCATATTGTTGTTGTTCACTTTCATATATTTCATTTTGTTGAAAATATGTATATTTGTCTTTATCTCCAAGGCTTCCTTTTAATAAATCCACATATATATTAGACTGATTTATATAGTTATCACTTTTTTCTCTTAATAAATCTATATATGCATTCAATCTTCCAGAATTATTATTACTGTAGACTTGATTAGAAGTTAATAAACCTACCGATATTATTGCAACTATTAAAATAATAGTAACAATTTTTGCTTTTTTCATATATTTCACCTCTATTACATTTTTTCAGGTGCATCTATACTTAATATATCAAGAACATTTTTTAATACTATCTTAACTGATTTAATCAATGCTATTCTTGCATACATAAGATTTTCTTCTTCACCTTTTACTCTACAAGCATTATAAAAGCTATGAAATAATGATGCTACATCCATAACATATCTTGTTAACCTGCTAGGCTCTAAAGTTTTTGCACTTGCTATAATTTCTTCTGGATATTGTGCTAGCTTTTTCATTAACTGCTTTTCTTCATCCTCTACTAGCAAACTTAAATTTACA
Organism: archaeon; assembly: GCA_020444005.1. The sequence goes on along the minus strand of JAHLLU010000326.1, from coordinate 1,515 downwards.
TTATCCATAGAATTTATATTACAACCTTCTTCTTCTAAAAGTCTAAGCATGCTACAAATTCTAGCATGAGCATATTGAACATAAAATACAGGATTTTCATTAGACTTTTTAACTGCCAAATCAAGATCAAAATCCAAATGGCTACCTGAAGATTTCATATTAAAGAAAAATCTAGCAGCATCTACTCCAACTTCATCAAGTAAATCATCAAGGGATATTGCCTTTCCTGTTCTTTTGGACATTCTTGCTATCTCGCCATTTCTATATAATCTAACAAGTTGAAATAAAACAATATCAAGCTTATCACTGCCAACTCCTATAGCATCCATTGCACCTTTCATTCTTGCAACATGACCGTGGTGATCTGCTCCAAGTAAATTTATTACTCTAGAAAATTTTCTCTTAATAAATTTATTTCGATGATACGCAATATCAGCAGCATAATATGTGCTTAAGCCATTACTTCTTATTATCACTTCATCCTTATCAGTACCAATGGATTGTGCCTTTAACCATACTGCACCTTCTTTTTCTACAGTATGTTTATTCTCTATTAGATAATCAAGAGTTTCTACTATATCTCCAGATTCATGAAGCGCTTTCTCACTGAACCAATTATCATATACAATACCATACCTCTTTAGTCCTTTTTTAATATTACTAATATTTAAGGGTAAAGCATATTCAACTAATTTTTTTCTTCTATATTCAGAAGGCTTGTCCACAAGACTCTCTCTTCCTTCTTTAATATAGCTTTCTACCCTCTCAATGATATCTTCTCCTTGATAACCATCTTCTGGAAATTCTATTTTGTCTCCACCAGGCATTTTTTGAAGATATCTTGCTTCTAATGATAACCCAAATTTCTCAATCTGATTACCTGCATCATTTACATAAAATTCTTTAGTAACATCATATCCTGCTTTTATTAAAACATTAGCAATTAAATCACCTAATGCCCCTCCTCTTGCATTACCCATGTGAAGAGGACCAGTTGGATTTGCACTTACATATTCAACCATTACTTTTTCATTCTGCCCAAAGTTTGACTGCCCATATTTTTCTTTTTCTTTTAATACAGTTTTAACAGTATCGTGCATCCAGCTGTCTTTAAGTGTAAAATTTATAAACCCTGGTCCTGCACATTCTATTATGTATTTTCTTTATTAATGTTATCAATAATCAAATTGGCTATTTTTATTGGTGCCATTCTAGCTTGTTTAACTATAATCATAGCAATATTACTTGAAAAATCACCGTGATTGCTTTCTCTTGGTATTTCAATAGTAATTTCAGGAATATCAATATCTGGCAATGCTTTTGCTATTGATTCTTTGATTACATTAGTCAGTTGATTAATAATTATTTGTACTATATTCATTATTCTGTACCTCTCTAATAGTCATATGAAAATTATTCTCTTTACTTCCTCCATTAAATATATCTAGATTATATTTAACTGAAACTTCTCCACCATTATCTTCAATATCTATTTTTATATCCTGCGCCTTTACA
>JAHLLU010000324.1 GCA_020444005.1 archaeon | reverse complement strand
GGAATCGGCATATGCCTCGCGCAGAACGATGCCGATTTTCGGTATGGTGCTGGTGGCGTAAACGTTCACGATTTTGCCCATGTGTCGCAACAGCCCTTTTCGCTCCTCTTCTTCTCCTGGAACAACCGGCGGCGTGTCCACCAGATTGACCAGTGGAATGTTGTAGGCATCGAGGACCTGCAAAAACCGGTAGTACTTGTCGCAGGAGTCGATTTCCAGAATGCTGCCCGGATAGTGGGGATTGTTCGCGACCAGACCGACAACCTGGCCGTTGAATCTGCCAAAGCAGGTTATCAGGTTTTTAGCATACTCCTCCTTGATTTCAAAGTAGTCGCCGTTGTCCACCAGACGGCTGATGACAGCGTGCATGTCATAGGGATTCTCAAATTCATCGGGAACCAATTCGGCCAGATCCGGGATCTGCCGTTGTGGATCGTCGCTTGGGTCCTCCTGAGGCGGTTTTTCCCTGAAGTTCTGGGGCAGATAGGCGAGAAGTTCGCGGCACTTCCTGATGGTATCCGCATCGTCTTCTCCCACGACATCACAGCTTCCCGTGAGCCGCATGTGATAATCGGCCCCACCGATGCTGCGATCGAACTTCTCGGAAGTGGCCGCCATGGTCTGCCGCGGGCCACCCAGCCACATGTTGGCGGAGACCCGGCTCATAAACAGAAAATCACACAAGGTCGGCAGATAGGCCCCTCCGGCGATACAGGGCCCCATCAGCAAGGTGATTTGCGGGATGACCCCCGAGTACATGGACTGCCGCCGAAAATACCAGTCTATGCCAGCCATGGCCACATCCTCGTAACCGAGCCTGCCTCCTGAGGAATCCAGCAGGTTGACCATCGGAATGCCCCACTGGGCCGCCATTTCGAGGGGGCGGGAAAATTTGACCAGGTGCTGAGCACCGATGGAACCTCCCAGAACCGTAAAATCGCTGGCGTGAATCATGGTCAGCCGACCGTTTACCCGGCCGGTCCCCACGACAGCTCCGTCACAAGGCGCTTCCGGTACGCGGCCGTCGATTCGCCTGCCGGTGGTGCCGACAAAAGAACCCAATTCGCTGAAGCTGCCCGGATCGATCAGAAGGTCAATTCTCTCACGGGCCGTCAACTTTCCCCGCTCGTGTTGGCGTTCGATATGTTTTAAACCTCCGCCCAGGCGGTTTTTTTGCCGTATATCCTCATATCGCTCAATAGCTTGATCCATGCGTTTACCCATCAAAGGTTCCTTTATTTGGTTGGTTCGCGTTTCATATTTTTCGGCAAACTCGAATCTATGCAGACCCTCTTTTTAAAATCCCAGATATCAAGCACCAAATTCCAAATAATACTCAAATCCCAATATCCAATGACCCAAACCGAATGCAGCGGGGTTTCGAATTTTGAAATTCGGTCATTGGTGCTTGTTTGTAATTTGTGATTTGGAATTTGATATTTTATGGTCTTTCCAATACCCTGTCTGCTTGCTGCAGTGACCTTCATTTTTCCAATCTCGGTTCTTGGTGTTCTCTATTATGCCGGTTTTATAAAACGTCTTTTCTGCGGCATTTTCTCCGATTTATTGATACAGGCTCTAAGGGCCTTGATAATTCTGGAACGGGTGTCGCGGGGATCGATAACTTCGTGAACCGTATAATAGGTGGTGAACATCTTCCCCATTGTCATCACGCTGAAATGTTCCTTGAGAATCCCGAGAAAAAAATTGTAGACTTCATCATAATTATCGTCCTGCCTGGCCTTTTCCAGCTCCTTGTGGAAAACGGCCTGAACAATGGATTCGGGTCCGGTGGGGGCGAACTCCGCAGTCGGCCAACCATAAATAAAATCGGGCCCCATTTTACTACAGCCCATGACAATGTTCGACCCACCGTAGGATCGTCTCAACACGAGCGTTACCTTTGGATTCGTCAGGTGCGAGTAGCCATGCAGATTCTTGGCGCCGTGACGGATGACCCCCCGGCGCTCCCATTTGTCACCGGGCGGGTAGGCCGGTGTATCGGAGATCGTCAGCAGGGGGATGTTGAACGCATCCAGAAACATAATGAAACGATCATATTTGTCCGAGGAATCCGGTTCCATGATCCCGCTGAGTTCATCGGGATTGCTGGCGGCAATGCCCGTTGTCATTCCATCGAAGCGGGCAAAACCGGTAATCAGGTTGGGAGCGAATTCATCCTTCAGCTCGAAAAATTGCCCATTGTCCACGATCAGCTCGATGATCTCATGCATGTCATATGTGAATTTGGGATCATCGGGCATGACATTCAGGAGGGCCTCCTCGCTTCTTTCAGGATCATCCGTGGTTCTGATGGCCGTCGGCTTTTGCCAGCAATTCTGGGGGATGAATTGCAGCAGTTGTTTGGTCATATCGATGGCCTGTTCGTCACTGGCGGCGATCAGGTCGCACTGGCCGCTTTGTTCCATATGGAAATCAGCGCGCCCGGCATCATCGGAATCGATATCGCCGCCCCACCATAAGAATCCGGTGTTCTCGTTGAAAATCAAAAAATCGCACAGAATCGGCACCTGTGCCAGGGGACCGGTGCAGGGCCCCAGAACCAGCGCTATTTGAGGGATAATGCCTGAATAAAGGCAACAATTTCTTATCAGCCGGCCCATGCCGTTCAAACCGACATATCCGCCCTTAAAGCTGAGTCGTGAGCCGGCGGAATCGAAAATGCCGATGACCGGAAGCTGCTGCCGACCGGCCATTTCGACGAGTTCCGCGATTTTCCAGACCCCCTGATCGCCTATGGCACCGGACATTACCGTAAAGTCCTGGGCATACACCATGACGGGTCTTCCCTGAACTCTGGCATGCCCCATGA
>JAHLLU010000275.1 GCA_020444005.1 archaeon | reverse complement strand
CAAGTTATGGGTTTGATGGAGGTTAGACCAAATATCGAGAAGGTCAAGGTCTTTGACATCATTCCAGAGGCAATGAAATCTTTCGCCAAAGAGATGAAGAAGATGTTCCCCAAAGTGGACTTTGTGCCAGTTAAGAGCGCACAGGAGGCAGCCGAGGGCAGCGACATCGTGATCACATGCACTCCAAGCCCCAAGGCATTCATGGATGGCGCATGGCTCAAGAAGGGAGCCCACGTATCAGCTATAGGTGCAGACACTGGTGCTAAACGTGAGTTGATGACCAGCGTTATCAAGAAATGTGACAAGCACGTCGTTGACTTCATCCCACAGGCGTTCGTTGTTGGTGACTTCAAGGTACCAAAAGAGGAAGGAGTCATCAAGGAAGAGGACATCTACGCTGAACTCGGAGAGATCGTTGCGGGTAAGAAGAAGGGACGTGAGTCACCTGACGAGATCACCATGTTCAAGGCAACCGGTTTGGCTATTCAGGACGTTGGCACAGCAAGCAAGGTCTATGAGCTAGCCAAGGCGAAGAAAGTCGGCATGACCCTAGCCTAAACTTACTTATTTTTTCTTTTATTTCTTGTTTCGTGGATTACATTTTTGTATACAATTTGTTACTATCAGACTTGTTTTAGGACTGGATTTACTGAAAACAGCCTGTTTTCGGTTGGATCGCGTTACCCTCCCCCACCTTTTAGAGTAGGGCTGATGCCATTTTTCCGAGATAAATTCCAGTCAGACAGAGTAGATTATTCAAAGCCAAGTTAGCAAGGAATAGCATATTCTGTTGTTCTTCAAGTAGTTTGAAGGATTCAAGGCTGAAAGTAGACATTGTAGTAAATGCACCGAGAAGCCCGACAGTCAAGAATAACCGACTTGAATCAGGCAAAGCTAACGCCTTCTCGCCACTATACGTGATGAAACTCAATGTGAAAGCTCCAAGAATATTCACTCCAAGGGTTCCTAGTGGGAAACGGGATGAGCCTTGTAATGTGTTTGAGAGGAGGAACCTGAATATTGCGCCGATGAATCCTCCGATGCCTACGTAGATTATTGATAGCATGGTGTTTCCCGTTTGATGCCCATTGGTGTGGAGGGCTGAGTTTTAAATTTATTTATTGACCAAAAGAAATATATAGTAAATACCATGGTTCAGCGGTAAATACCCTCTTTTTACTCGAAGTGCCTCTAAATATTGTATAAATGTCCCTTAGGGGAGTTTTTCTCAAGTTTTGAGAAAAATAAGCCCTATTTTGGCTTCTTTTACCAAACAGTTAAATACCATAATTTGTCTCTAATCATAATCTCGTGAGGGGTCTTTTGTCTGCGAAATTAAAAAAACAGATTACCTGCACAGAGTGCGGGAACAGTAACCTACTAAGAGACTACGAGACTGGTGAACTGGTATGCCAGGCTTGTGGTATGGTAGTATCCTCAACATTGCTTGATACAGGTCCAGAGTGGCGTGCGTTTGACCAAGAGCAAAGGGATAAGCTTCCAAGAGTCGGAGCCCCAGTAACTTGGACTATACACGATAAAGGACTCAGCACAACAATCGGGTGGCAAGACCGTGACGCCTCGGGTAGAAAACTTAGCCCAGAGGAGAGAGCACGGCTTTACAGACTCAGGAAATGGCATCGTAGGAGCAAGGTGTCTGATAGTACTCAGCGTAACTTGGCTCATGCCTTGAGTGAGATGAGTAAGATTAGCTACAAACTCAACTTGCCCAAGAACGTCATTGAGACCAGTAGCATGATTTACAGGCGCGCCATCCAGAAGCAGCTTATCAGGGGAAGAACAATCCAGAGCGTCGCAGTCGCATCCATCTATATGGCGTGTAGACAGTGCGGCGTTATCAGAACCCTTGAGGACGTTGCCGGAGCAGCTAACATCACTAAGAAAGAGGCGGCTCGTAACTATCGTTTCTTGTTACGTGAGTTGAAGCCTAATGTGCCACAGGTGAATCCACAGGGGTACATTAGCAAGATAGTGAACAAGCTGGCTTTGACTGGTGAGACTGAGCGTTTGGCCATGGCTATTCTGCATCAGGCTTCTGAGATGAAGTTGACGAGCGGTCGTGGTCCATCAGGAATAGCTGCTGCATGTATCTACATCAGTAGCCAGATTACTGATGAGCGTAGGACTCAAGGTGAGATCGCCAAGGAGGCTCAGGTGACCGAGGTTACTATTCGTAACAGGTACAAGGAGCTCGCCCAGCGGTTGGACTTTAACGTCAACATCTAACCCATCTGTTTAACAGTATCCACCACTTTCTATACACATCATGCCCGAGCAGTACATCATATTCACAGGTAGACCCAACGCTGGGAAAAGCTCTACAATCAAGGCACTCACAGGGTTAAAGATCGCTACAGGTAAACGCCCGGGAACCACGACAAGCATAGACAAGTATGAGATTGCTCAGGACTTGTTTTTGGTGGATATGCCGGGTTATGGTAAGAAAGTTGATGCTCCTCGTAGCTGGGAAGACAAGACAAAGGAAAGTATTCTTGATTTTATCTACGAGAAAGCGGACCAGATCATCGCCGCAGTCCATGTACTAAATATCGTAACATTCATTGAGACAGAGAAACGCCTCGCAAAGAAAGGCTACATCAGCATAGACGTAGAGATGGTTCAATATCTTGAAGAAAACATCGGTGAGTATCCGTTTGTGGCTGCGAACAAGATCGATAAAAGTAACGATAAACAGGTGATGGAGAACCTGCGAGCTTATATTCATAGTCTTACTGATGGTGAGCCTGAGCTTGTAGCGGGATATGTCTATCCGATTAGCGCCAAGAAGGGCGTCGGTGTGGGTGAATTGAAAAAGGAACTGGTTAGTAAGTTACAGAAAAATGGGTATCATAACCC
>JAHLLU010000274.1 GCA_020444005.1 archaeon | reverse complement strand
TTCATGGGAAACCCAGAGACTGTTACGTTTGAAACTAATTCGATTGTATACTATATGCCTCTATTCTTAATTGTAGGAATTTTTACACTCGGAGTAATATTACGTTCAATCTATTCAGAGTCGTCTGATTAGCAAATATTATCAAGTTCAAGCGATTTGTTATACTGCGGGAAATTCAATATCATTGTTACATGAGACATGCGAATTAGTTATCATTAATTAGGCTAAGTAGTGCAGATTGTAGATTTATCCACCTGCTATTGGGGGAAAAAGAGCGACTCGGTCTCCATCATGGACCACAGCGTCTGGTCCTGCCCTCCTACCATTTAACATAATTATCTTGATGGTTTTCTCGGGTATCTTCAGATACCTAGTTATATCCCTTATTCTTGTTTTCTCAGCAAAGCCAAGACTGATGGTTCCTTCTCCATCGGTGTACTCTCGTAGATCAGCGTAAATCTTTACTGTAATCCTCATTTTTCCTTCTTCTCGAAATGCCACTTATATAGAAGATTCATGTCATCGGGGAAGACACCTAGCCTGCTATCTGATTTAACTGGTCTATCGATGGATGAGTATTCTCCGTTTAAGAAGATGTTTGAACCAACCTCATCTATTGGGATTCCATTGCTTGTTAAGATTCCTCTGATGCTGGTCCCTTCTTTTACCTGAACCTCCCTCAATGATTCCTTTCTTGGATTTTTGTTTTCAGTGTACTTTCGCAGTTTTCCATATAGATGAAGTTGAACGGTTATCATTTTCAATAAAAAGAGGGGGGTTTGTTACTTGAATACCTTATCAAGGTCTTCGTCGCTTACTTCCCAAGTAACGTTGTGGGGTGGCAGCTTCTCATAGTTCATGAACTCCGGTAGCCTGTCATCTGCATTGGTGAATCCGGCTCGTTTATTGAACTCTCGCTCCATCTCCATTACCTCGGCGCCAATCTTGGCAATCTTATCGCTGTCCCAGTTTGTACCATAAACCCCGTTCACGGTATCAATGACGCCCTCAAATCCCTCAGGGATGTCAAGTATCGCGAAGGCAATGAATAGACAGTACCCTGATGAATCTATGAACGCCGTGGTGTCCTGGAATCCCCTAGCCAAATCGGCTTTATCAGTCGAAAGAGGATCAGCCGATCCTCCAACTCCCAGTATCTCTGGAGCTATCGTGTATCCTGCAGTATGGTCTGCTCCCATAGGGCTTGTGGCGTATACATAGCCTATGCCTTTTACCGCTCTGGGTTCATACGCTGGCATACTCTGACCTTTTACCGTTGGGATTCTCTCGACGCCTAGAGCCTTACCTGTTACTTCTGCCCCTGAGCCAATGATCTTACCCAGAGGAGTTCTCTTACCGATTTCTTCAATAAGCCCAATGGCTTTGTCAGCGTCTCCAAACTTTGCTAAACCGCCTTCCATGGCTACACCAATCGTTCCACCGATCTCTATGGTATCCAGACCGTACTCGTTGCATAGGAGAACCATCTCAGCCACCTTATCCAAGTCATCTATTCCACAGTCTGCCCCCATAGCCCACACGGATTCATACTCCAAACAGGAGACATACTCGCTACCATCTTCACGGGGGTACACGTTACTGCAGCCGATGATACATGAATGATGACAGTGATGACCCATGGTACCCACTCCTCCACGTTCTTCACATGTCTTGGCTATCGTTTCGCCGCTTATCTTATCTGCGCCTTCAAATCTGCCGTATCTGAAGTTCTTGGTTGGAAGTCCACCTGCCTCGTTTAGTACATTGACTAGCGCGGCAGTACCATAGGCGTTCAGCGTTCCGCCTCTCTTTGTAACATCATGTTCCATGAGGGCTTTCGCCAGCTTCTTTTTTCCAGCTTCAAAGAGTTCTTTATCCTTGATCTCTACTCCAGGTGCGTCGGTATCATCCAATATGATGTATTTGAGCCCCTTGCTGCCCATAACCGCGCCTAAGCCGCCTCTTCCAGAGTACCTAGATGCTCTGCCTTCAGGGTCGTTGAAGCATACTCCCGCTGCAGCCATTTTCTGTACTCCTGCGGTGCCTATTGACGCGATGCCAATGTTCGTGCCGTATTCTTTTCGAAGCTTTTTGAATGATTTTGATAGTTTGTCGTGCAACCCATCCTTGACCTTGGTTAGCTTGGCGCCGTCCTTGTTTATGAAAAGTTGCCAGAACTCGTCTTTGTCTGCTCGGTCCTCGATTACAATAGCGCTGTATCCTAGTTTAGCTAGTTGCTCTGCAAATGGGGTGCCCGAATTCGATTCTTTTATCCCACCGGTTAATGGAGATTTCGCGCCTACCGATATTCTTCCCGAGTTAGGTGAAAGAGTTCCAGTCACCATTCCGGGGGCGAATATAAGCTTGTTATTCGGACCCAGAGGGTGGCATTCTGGGTTAACCTCATCGAGTATGAAACTGTCTGATAGCCATCTTCCGCCTCTGTTGCTGTATTTTTTTGGGAGATCAAGTTGCTTGACCTCTTTTTTTGACATATCTACACGTAGTATCTTACTCATGTTTTATCCTTCAATATAGGTTGTTAACTGGTGTTTATAAACAGACGATATGTTTGATTATACAAGTCAATTTACTTTAAATCAACATATTTCCGCTTATTTCTAATTAATCTCCTGTTTTATCAGCTTAAAACAAAAACAGGTTATATTAAAAGCCTTAGAGGAGAAATCAATTTTTTCTAAAACATGTGGTTCATGAGTCCATAACGAACCAGTAATTGATTGAAATAAAAAGTCATACCCTTGTTTCCTGAGGCAAGTACAGATTATATGGAAATTTAGATTTGAGTAGGGCCTTGAGTTATGATGTCTTTGATTTTTTCATAATCTCCATTCCAGTCACTAACTAGTTCCAGCCACC
>JAHLLU010000273.1 GCA_020444005.1 archaeon | reverse complement strand
CTGTTAGTATAGTATATCTCAACAGGCACATCCATGTCTATGATCTCGTCAAACCGTGTCCAGACCTCTGATACCATCTCCTCGGTTATTTCGCTGGGCTTAAAATCAAGCTGACTGAAGCTACTGAAGACCTTGGGTCCGCTGCCTCTTGCCTCAAAGAGACCAGTTAGTAGGTGTTCTCCGCTGTGGAGCCTCATATACTGGAATCGTTGATCCCAGTCAATCACTCCATGCACTGTTGCGCCTAACTCTATATCAGAGTCAAGATAGTGGAATACCTCGTCTCCTCTTTTCATTACTTTGATGACTTTGATCTCTCTCCCATCCACTATTAGTTTACCTGTGTCAGTAGGTTGTCCTCCGCCCTCCGGGTAAAACGCCGTCTGGTCCAGTACTGCGAATTTTGGTCCGATTCGTGTCACCTTTGCGTCAAACTCTGTGAGTGAGCTATTGTCTGTGTAGAGGAGCTTGGTGGTCATCATCTTTGTACACATGAATCCCGGGATTCCGTCTTATGAATCTTTCAGAATAGCCGCTAACAGGAGGGGGGGGGGGTAGCGCGAAAAAGGTTGGAAGCGGTTGATTTCAGTAAAAGAACCCCTAAAACAGCCCAGATCCGATACTGATCGGTGCAAAAAAGTGATAGAGTAACGGAGAAAAGTGTACCAGTTTACCGGAGATTATGCCAAAAAGTGGCTTGGAAAGCCGGTTAGGCTTTTCCCGCGTTGCCAAGTACGTTGATGTTCTTGTGTTTGATCATCTTGACTAACTCGGAACGTGCTTCCCTAAGATAACCTCGTGGATCAAAGACATCAGGATTCTCTGCTAAGAACTTGCGCACCATGGCCGTCATGGCGAGTCTTCCATCTGTATCGATGTTGATCTTGCATACGGCTGAGTCCGCTGCTTTACGTAGCTGGTCTTCTGGTACGCCTCTGGCTTTCTTCAGATCACCGCCATAGTCATTGATGATCTTAACGTATTCTGGGAGAACTGATGATGCACCGTGGAGCACGATTGGGAACTCTGGTAGCCTTTTCTCTACTTCGTAGAGTATGTCGAATCGTAGCTTGGGCTCTACGCCGGGTGGGAACTTGTATGCTCCGTGGCTTGTACCGATGCTGATGGCCAAGCTGTCTACGCCTGTGGCGGCGACGAACTCCTCTACCTCCTCAGGTTTGGTGTAGTGGCTTTTCTCGGCGCTAACCTCGTCCTCTATTCCAGCTAATACCCCTAGCTCGCCTTCTACTGATACGTTCTTTTTGTGGGCGCTGTCCACGACCTTCTTGGTGAGTTTGATGTTATCCTCAAAGCTCAGGTGTGATCCGTCAATCATAACCGAGCTAAAACCAGTGTCGATACAGCTCATGCAGAGTTCGTAGCTGTCACCGTGGTCAAGATGCAGAACTATGGGTATATCGTATCCTAGCTCATGAGCCATCTTCACGGCGCCTTCAGCCATGTAAGTGAGCATTGTCTGGTTTGCGTATGCTCTTGCACCCCGGCTTACCTGAAGTATAACCGGTGCCTTTGTTTCAACGCATGCCTGTATGATGGCTTGCAGTTGCTCCATGTTGTTAAAGTTGTATCCGGGTATCGCGTATTTTCCCTTTAACGCCTTCTTGAACATGTCTTCTGAGTTAACTAATCCTATTGATTGATAATCTACAGTCATTTGAGGAACTATTAGGTGTTCAAAGATATGTATCCAGCGATTACTCCGCCTTGGTTTTAGGCTCTTTAACGAATATACTGAAGATAATAAACGCTAAACCACTGCTTCCAGCCGCCACATAGAAAGGCATCCGGGGGCTAACATTATCCCAGAGGAGCCCACCGATCCACGCACCGGGGAAACTTAACACACCAGCGATGGTCGCGATTAACCCCATTATCTTGCCACGTTGTTTGGCGGGTACAATATCAGCTACTAGTGCTAGCCAAGCTGAGCCTCCTTCTAGTCCTGTTACTGCTCCTCCGAATCCTTCACTGATACCACCCATGATTCGTGTTATTGCCAGAGGTAGGAATCCAGTTGACAATGGGAACCCGAGATACATCAAGGGCGTAATTCCGAGACTCACCATGATACCGGGTTTTCTACCAGCCCTGTCGCTCCATATGCTTGAAGGTACCGTAAGTAGAGTCGAGACTATTCCAACAGTAGTCATGATCAAGCCCCACTGTGTGTTTGTCAAGCCCACTATCTGTGTCGCGTAGACCGCCATAAACTGGTTCGCGACTCTGAGTCCAATGCTCGCGAAGGCTGCAACGATGATGAGTGTCCATATGGGTCGAGGCACAGAACGCACCTCTTTCAAGGCGTCAAGCCGACTAGAGACATGCTCAGTAGAATATGTATCCTCAAGATACTTCCAACGAACCACCACATTGATAGCCGCAGCGATAAAAGTGCAAGCAATAGCCAGTCTTACCCCTGCGTAGACACCTAGGGCGTCTGTGATCATTCCACCGATGAACGGCGTGAATATCTGTGGAAGTAGTGTCATCATTCTGAATGTGCCGTAGCCCATGGCGCGATGTTCCACGCTTGTAGATTCAGCGATCAAGGCATCAATAGCTGGTATCATCATATTACTCATCTGGGTGATGAACATACCAACTAGCACGAACTGCCAGCTGCCAGTCAAGACGTATACAAGTGGAGAAGTTGCTCTGAGGGCGCTACCCATGATAATCATCTTCTTACGCCCGATTCTATCTGTGAGTACTCCACCGGGTATCTGGAACGCAAGCTGCGCAACTGTCTCTGCCATAAATATCATGCCTAGGAGTGTCTTGCTGACTCCAAGCTCCAAAATATAGAGACTCCAGTATGGCCACCATAGACTCGCAGTAAGCATGAAGAGGCTCTGAGTGAGGGT
>JAHLLU010000272.1 GCA_020444005.1 archaeon | reverse complement strand
AGATGAGGGCATCAGTAGCCAATAACAAGTATGGAATCTCATATGTTAGCCTTGGATACGTAGATGAAACTGTCTCGGCGGTTATAATTGATGGTGTAGAAGCCACTGTTGAGAATGTCCAAAACGGAGTATACCCAATTACGAGGATGCTCTGGATATTTACCAAAGGTATGCCAAACAACCTTGAATCCTCTTTTATCTTATTTATACAAGGTCCTGAGGGTCAGAGCGTGGTAGAGGAGTTAGGGTATATTCCAATCTATTAGGTGATATGATGAAGCTTGAATCATTGATTGAGAAGGCTCTCTTCCTAAGCGCATCATTCTCAGCTTTGATAGTGTTTTTGATTACCTTTTTCTTGATAAGAGAAGGCTTACCCGCGCTTAGTATTAATTTTTTAACGGGTCTTGAGTGGCGACCAAGTCAGGAGCTTTTTGGCATATTACCTACTCTCATCGGTACATTGTATGTGGTTATTGGGGCGGTAGTAATCGCTTTGCTCATAGGTTTGCCTACTGCTATCTATTTGTCCGAGTTCGCGCCTTTCTGGGTTAGAAATATAATCAAATCCAGCGTCGAGGTCATCGTTGGCATACCATCAGTTGTAATCGGGTTCTTTGGTCTTATGATACTGGTACCATTTATCAGAAACACCCTTGGGGGCAGAGGGGAATCGATACTAGCAGGATGGATTGTTTTAGCCATCATGATCCTACCCAATCTGATAAGCCTCACAGAGGACAGCCTAAGAGCAGTACCTAGATCGTATAGAGAGGCTAGTCTCGCATTAGGGGCAACCCAGTGGCAAACAATCACAAAAGTAATCGTACCAGCTGCCTCAAGCGGGATCAGGGCAGCACTGGTCTTGGGAGTGGGAAGAGCAATAGGTGAGACCATGGCGGTCTTGATGGTAATAGGGAACCCTGAGACACCTTGGATTCCCAAATCGATTCTAGATATGACTCGAACGCTTACATCAACGATTGCGATAGAGTTTAGCTACGCTGAGTGGGGTTCACCGCATCAGCACGCATTGTTTGCTATTGGAGTAGTTCTTTTCCTACTTGTAACTGCGTTAAACTTTGTCGCTACTTTTGTCATAAGGAGGAATAAGAATTGAACCCAGTAAGCAGAGAGAAAATAATGAAGCGACTCTTGTTAATTGCAGTGGCTTTAAGCCTCATCATATTGCCTGTGATTCTCATCTGGGTTGGATATAATGGGGGTGGGATTATTAGTATAGAGTTCCTCACATCAAGACCCAGATTATTCGAATATGGTGGAATCTATCCCCAGATAATGGGGAGCGTATACTTAGTCAGTCTCTGCACACTCTTTGGAGCACCATTAGGAATCGCATCAGCCATCTACTTAGCTGAGTACGCCCCAGATAACAGAATAACACAGAGTGTGAGGTTCTTCACCGAGACCCTCGCCGGGATGCCCAGTATAGTTATTGGATTATTTGGGTTGGAGTTTCTAGTATTCTATCTCCAACTCAAGACCAGCCTATTGGCTGGAGCAATATCATTGAGCTTCATGATGCTACCCTGGACTATTAGGGCATCAGAGGAAGCCATCAAAACAGTGCCACAAGAATACAGAGCAGCCAGTCTAGCACTAGGTGCAACAAAATGGCAGACTATTGTCAACGTGGTAATACCTGCAGCTATGCCTGGAATACTAACAGGGGTATTGCTTGGAGTGGGTAAGGCGGTTGGCGAGACAGCTGTTGTATGGTTGACAGCGGGTTCAGGGCTTGAAGCATTCATACCAAGAAGTCTGAGTAGCCCAACTGGGAGTTTGCCCATGTATATCTATTTGTTAGCGACCCAGGCTCATACTGTTGAGGGTATACAGCGTGCCTTTGGGGCGAGTCTTGTATTATTGATCATGTTTTTGGGTGTCAGTGTCTCGGCGTTGATGGCTAGAAACTACTATTTGAGGAGGCTTGGAAATTGAGTTATCAGATAAACGAGGAACTTTTACAGTTTAGACCAAAAATGGCGCAAGACAAGGTAATCTTCAATGACTTTAACCTATGGTATGGGGAGAAACAGGCTCTCAAAGACATCAACATAGCGGTAAAGAGCAACATTGTCACAGCCTTCATGGGCCCCAGCGGCTGCGGTAAGAGTAGCCTGCTTAGGGGGATAAACAGGATGAATGATATCATACCAGTTGCCAGAAGCATAGGAGAGGTGTTGATCGATGGTAAGAATATCATGGGATCTGGGATGAATGTCTATGATTTGAGGAAACGAGTAGGCATGGTGTTCCAAAGACCCAATCCATTCCCAATGAGCATATATGATAACATAGCATATGCGCCGCTTCTTCATGATATTGCTGAAGAGGAGGAACTGGATAAGATCGTAGAGAATAGTCTGAGGGGTGCAGCTCTTTGGGATGAGGTGAAAGACAGACTTGATGACAGCGCATTCAGCCTCAGTGGCGGTCAGCAACAGCGCCTCTGTATCGCACGGGCATTGAGTATCAACCCGGATATTATTTTGATGGATGAACCGTGTAGTGCATTAGACCCGATTGCTACGATAAAGATTGAGGCCTTGATGCGTGAATTGAAGGAGAAATACACGGTTGTACTGGTCACTCATAACTTGCAGCAAGCTGCAAGGGTCAGTGAGATGACTGCGTTTATGTACATTGGTGAGATAATCGAGTTCGGGGCAACCCGAGACATATTCGAGAACCCGAGAGAGGAGCTCACTGAGAAATATATTACAGGGAGGTTTGGATAGATGAGCAGACCATTAGACATTGGAATAGGACAGATCAAGGGGCTCTTGCTTAAGATGGGAAAAATATCAGTCGATGCAACGAGACAAGCCTTGGATGGTTTCCATAAGCATGAGGATAACTACGCTGAGGTCAAG
>JAHLLU010000307.1 GCA_020444005.1 archaeon | reverse complement strand
GAAGGGAGCGACGCCTGCTCAAATTGCACTTGCCTGGCTGCTTGCACAAAAGCCCTGGATCGTTCCGATCCCAGGGACAACCAAACTGCACCGCCTGGAAGAAAATATCGGGGCAGCGGAGATTGAATTTACCTCTGAAGAATTGAATCAGATCGAAACTGCGCTGGCAAAGATCACGATTCAAGGCGCCCGGCTTCCTGAACCGGTGCTAAAACTGACCGGTCGATAAAAAAATCCTCATGGTCGCGGGTGTGTAGAGAGACAAGTCTGGCCCGCGTTATATGCGTATGAATAAAATTGGTCAGTAGTTACGCAGGTCAAGGCCTGATATGAACTATTGATTGGCGGTCACAGCGCCTGATTTTGATCACAAAGCATAAGAACAGAAGGAGAAACAAGATGTCTGAGCAAAGAGAACAATCACGCGCACAGCAGCTCATGGGCGATTTCGCACCCAAGTTGGCGGAGCTTACGGACGATGTGCTGTTCGGTGATGTTTGGGAACGTGCAGAACTGTCGCCGCGGGATCGCAGCCTGGTCACCGTTGCTGCGCTCATCGCCAACGGAAACACAGAGCAGCTTCCGAGCCACCTGAATCTTGCCAGGACGAACGGCCTCTCGGAGACCGAACTCGCGGAGGTCATGACCCACCTGGCCTTCTATACTGGTTGGCCGCGGGCAATATCTGCTATCCTGGTCGCAAAGGATGTCTGATGAGTAATATTGATGGAAAAGTTGTCGTCATCACCGGCGCGAGCAGCGGGCTGGGTGAGGCAACGGCGCGACATCTCGCCGCGCAGGGTACAAGTATCGTATTGGGAGCACGGCGAGCAGTATCTAAGTGAATGATTGGAGATAAAAAATGGCAGTAACACATAAACGTTTAGGTAAACATGGTGTGCTTGTTAGCAATCTTTGTCTGGGCACAATGAATTTTGGCTGGCACACGACGGAAGAAGAGAGCTTCAAGATCATGGACCGTGCTCTTGAGCTGGGTATCAACTTTTTTGATACGGCCGATGTCTATGGTTGGACAGTAGAACATGGGCATACGGAAGAAATTATTGGCCGGTGGTTTGCACAGGGCGGCGGACGCCGGGATGCGACGGTTCTGGCAACAAAGGTCTACAATGTGGTGACGCGCAAAGCGAATTTGCCAGAAGTGAACAGCGACGGCCGCAGCTTATCCGCTTACAAGATCCGCAAACACTGCGAAGGCAGTCTCAGACGGTTGCAAACCGATTGGATCGATCTGTATCAAATGCATCATATCGACCGTGATTGCCCCTGGAATGAGACCTGGCAGGCCTTTGGCAGTTTGATCGATCAGGGGAAGGTGGTCTATGTGGGGTCCAGCAATTTTGCAGGTTGGGATATCGCCACGGCCAATCAGGAAGCCTCCAAGCGCGGCATGGTTGGGCTGGTGAGCGAGCAAAGCATCTACCATCTCAATAACCGGACAATCGAATTGGAAGTCATCCCGGCCTGCCGTCATTATGGCCTGGGCGTCATCCCCTGGAGCCCCCTGGCGGGCGGTTTGTTAGGCGGCGCTTTAGAGAAATTGGGAACCGGCCGTCGCAAGAGCGCCGACTTTGAAAAAGAGGTCGCGGAGAATCGAGACAAACTGGAAAAGTACGAGACGCTGTGCCGCGAAATCGGGCATCCCCCGGGCGAGGTGGCGCTGAGCTGGTTACTGCACAATCCAATTGTCACCGCTCCTATCATCGGACCTCGCACCATCGAACAGTTAGAAAGCGCTGTACGGGCAACCGAGATCGTACTGGACGAAGAAGTGCTGCAAAAACTGGATGAGATTTTCCCCGGGCCAGGTGGTGAAGCACCCTCTGCCTACGCCTGGTAATAATTGCTCGCAATGTAAAATCACTCAATGTCAACGGCTCTTTCGAGGCGGTCATTGAGCTTCTGGAGCAGCGTACTCAAAGTCACGCTTGCAGGTAACTGTTATCCCGTTAACTCGGATGACGACAAAAGAGTCGGCGATAACGCCATAAAGCGTGGTTCACTCCCATGCAGCCTGCTCAACCAACTTTGGAAATGGCTCCCAGGCTAAGAGGTTTACTTTAAGTAAGGAGAAATAAAATGGAATACGTTCGATTAGGAGCAGCAGGGTTGAAAGTCTCGCGGGTATGCCTGGGGTGCATGAGCTTCGGGCAGCCGGGTGAGCACAACCCATGGATGTTGGATGAAGAGCAAAGCCGTCCGTATATTCAGCGCGCCCTGGAAGCGGGCATCAATTTCTTTGACACGGCAGACGTCTACTCTCACGGAATGAGCGAGGTCGTACTGGGAAACGCCTTGCGGGATTTCGCCAAGCGGGATGAGGTGGTGATTGCCACCAAGGTTCGTTTCCCGATGGGCCAAGGCCCAAATGATTACGGACTTTCCCGCAAACACATTATGAGCGCCATCGACGCCAGTCTCAAACGTCTGGGCACGGATTATGTTGATTTGTATCAGATTCACCGCTGGGATTATGAAACGCCCATCGAAGAGACCATGGAAGCCCTGCATGATATCGTGCAGGCAGGCAAGGCGCGCTATATTGGCGCCTCGGCGATGTTTGCCTGGCAGTTTGCCAAGGCCCAATACACCGCCGACCTGCACGGTTGGACGCGCTTTGTTTCCATGCAAAATCATTACAACCTGATCTACCGGGAGGATGAGCGCGAACTGCTGCCTTTCTGCCAGGATCAGGGCGTTGGCGTGATTCCCTTCTCTCCGTTGGCGCGCGGTGTGCTGGCACGCCCACCGGCGGAAGACCAGAAAGAAACCATCCGCTACCAGAGCGATTCCCTCGCCAAAAGCCGTTACGCCCAGGAAGATAACCTGACCACCATCGCCCGCGTCAGCGAGGTAGCGGAGGCGCGCAGGATACCAATGGCGCAGGTCGCCCTGGCCT
>JAHLLU010000323.1 GCA_020444005.1 archaeon | reverse complement strand
ATTGTCAAATATGGCGCTTTTGCCCGTCTGGAAGATGGATTGGAAGGTTTGATCCATGTGTCTGAACTGGGGGCTCATAGTGATGAATCATTGAGTGAAGTGTTTTCAGAAGGGCAAAATGTACAGGTGGAAGTAGTCTTGGTCGATGCCGATAAGCAGCGAATGAGTTTGCGGTTGGTCAATTAGTTCGTTCTTTAGGAAGATGGATGGCTGAAAGAAATAAGCAAGAGCTTTCAAAAACTACCAGGAAAAATCCTTCTCAAGATCTGGGTACTACCAATACAGATAATTGGTTTGTCCAGATGGTTGATTTTCTGTTGAAATTCCGCCGTTTTGGAAAAAAGTAATTTGGTTGGAGATTAGCGGCTTCTCCATCCTGGCATTACTTTCAATAATCGGCGGAAATTCACTCGATAGGGCAACGATTGGCTTGGATGGGGGCATTATTGGTTGGGGATTAGCTCAGTTTATCAGAATAATCTTCAGGATCTTCCCTGAAGGGCTTGGGAATGTGCTTTCAGTTGTATTTGTGCTCCTTTCTGCGGTTTTGGGAATCATGTTTGGCTTCCAGTTATTTGGGAGGGCAATCCGCAAATTAGAAGAAGTGATCGAAGGCGCGGAAAAAGCCCCTCTCGATTTTAATGATGATGCCCCTGCGGTTGTGATTGCCGGTGGAGAAGCTCCTCTCAAACCGGGGAATGGCAGTAGAAAATCACCTCCAAAGAAAGTGACGATTCCTCCACAATTCCGAAAAGAATTTAAGGTAGAAGAGCAGGAAGAAGCGAAAGCGCTGGAGGTGATGCAGCGTGATGATCGTCTTCCTCCGCTTTCGATCCTGCAAAATAATACCGGGATGAAACCGAGTGAGCGGCACATTAATCAAACGGCAGGCCTGATTGAAAAAACATTGGCTGAATTTGGAATCCCTGCAAAAGTTGTGGGTTTTCAAGTTGGGCCGACGATCACCCAATTTGCTGTGGAGCCTGGATATGTAGATCGTTCTGCTGGGGCAAGTCAGGAAGACGAAAACAAGCAAAAAATTCGCGTGGCGCAAATTGTAGGCTTGAGAAAAGACCTGGCTTTAGCGCTCTCGGTGGAACGCTTGCGAATTCAAGCGCCGGTTCCGGGGCGGCCTTATATTGGGATAGAAGTCCCCAATGAGAAATCGGTGATTGTGGGCTTGCGTTCAATATTAGAGTCGGAAGTATTTTATAAGGTGGGTGCGCCTCTGTCTATTGCCTTAGGGAGAGACGTTTCGGGTTCTCCTGTTGTGGCAGACCTGGCTCGGATGCCACATATGCTGATCGCAGGAACAACAGGTTCGGGGAAATCGGTTTGTATCGCTTCTCTGACAGCCTGCCTGGTGATGAATAACTCTCCTGAAGACCTCCGTCTGGTGATGATTGACCCTAAGATGGTTGAGTTGGTACGATTCAACGGTCTTCCTCATTTGATCGGCAAAGTAGAAACGGATCTGGAACGGATTGCAGCAGTTCTCCGATGGGTGGTCCAGGAAATGCAAGAACGCTATAAACTGCTGGAAGATCTACGCGCCCGGGACTTGGATAGCTATAACCGCAAAGCGGAACGTAGAAAAGAGTATGAACCGCTTCCCAGGATTGTTGTGATGATCGACGAGTTAGCCGATCTGATGATGTCTTCAGCCGAGACCACAGAAGCTACAGTGGTTCGCCTGGCCCAGATGGCACGGGCGGTGGGCATTCATTTGGTGATTGCCACCCAGCGGCCAAGCACGGATGTAGTAACCGGGCTAATCAAGGCGAATTTCCCGGCAAGGATTTCTTTTGCGGTTGCGTCTGGTGTGGATTCTCGGGTAATTATTGATACTGCTGGCGCGGAGACTCTGTTGGGACGTGGGGATATGCTTTTTGTGAATCCTGAGGAAGGGACCCCAATCCGCGCACAAGGTGTATATATCACGGATAAAGAAATTGAAAAAATTATTTCTTATTGGCAAAGTGCCTGGGAAGAGGGCGAGGATGCTTCTCCCTGGGAATTGATGATGGATGAGGAAGAATCATCATTAGACCGGGATGAATTGGTCAATGAAGCCCTAGAGCTATTGAAGCAGACCGGAAAAGCCAGTACCTCCATGCTGCAACGGCGGTTGAAGATCGGTTACCCGCGGGCAGCACGCTTGATGGATGAACTTGAAGATTTGGGTTTTGTGGGGCCATCACGCGGGGGTGGACGGGAAAGAGATGTCTATGTTGACGATGATTCCGAAGATTATGATTAGTAAGAATTCAGTTCAGAAAGAGGCAATCTTTTGGTTGAAAATCAAATAGAAAAGCAAATTCCAGAAACATTGACAGATAAACTTAGGTCTTTTTTTAAGCTTCCGCTTGAAAAGATTGGATTGGCCCTTTATGACTTGGGCATTCGACCAAATATGATTACGCTTACAGGTTTGCTAGGGACATTGGTTGGTGCATTGTTTGTTGCTAATGGTCAATTGTTCACTGGCGGTGCTTTTATTCTGGCAATGGGGGCTTTGGATGCCTTGGATGGTGCAGTTGCTCGCGCCAGCGGTTCTGTTTCTAAGTTTGGCGGATTTTTGGATTCGGTGACCGATCGATACATTGAAGCCTTTATCTATGGTGGATTAATCTTTTATTTTGGGACGCAGCAAAACGAAATTGGAATGCTTCTTTCCTTTTTTGCGATGACCGGTTCAATTCTGGTCTCTTATACCCGCGCCCGGGCGCAAAGTCTGGGATTTGAAACCAAGGTTGGTATTCTGACACGAGTTGAGCGCATGTTGGTAATCGGGCCGGCAATCATATTAAATATTCCTATGATCGGGGTTGGGGTTGTGGCTGTGTTGGCGAATATTACGGCAATCCAGCGGATTATCCATGTCAAGCAGCAGGCGGATTTAGAGGATTAGTTTCAAAATGGTTGAATTTACATCGAAATCTATTATTATTTTCGGCTTTGAAATCTTCTATTACGGATTTATTCTGATGACC
>JAHLLU010000271.1 GCA_020444005.1 archaeon | reverse complement strand
CTTGTGCCTGTAATGAGGTCCTTGACTGGTAGACGTTTCTTGGCTTTCTTCGCTTATCTGCCTTTTATGTTGGTTCATTTTTACTCTGAGGCGACTTGGTTCCGTGAACGGGCATCAAACCTTGTGGGTCTAGCTGTTTCTAAGCTGGGGCTATTCGCTGGTTTATTGTTTGTTCAGTATGGTGGCTTCTTTTTGCTGGATACTGTGATTGTATCTGGTTTCATCGGTTTTATCTTGGAGTTCTTGATGGCTATAGTGCCTCTGCTGTTGATCTCTGTCTTTATCACATGGTGGAGCGCAAAGAATGGTAGGCTCGGTTTATCCATTTTGTTGAACGCTTTGTTGTTGAGCTGGATAGCCGCAGGTTTGTTCCCTTACTAGAATCGTGGTACTATTTTATTTATCAAATAACAGTTGAATATTCATGAATCTTGTCAGACGCCTAGAATCAGATGAGTTCAAGGAATATGTCCGATTGAGCCTTGAAGCTTATCCTGCAATGATCACTGGTTTGAGCCAAGAACAGGAAGAAGGCTGGGCAAAGCGGATGCAGGAGCGACAAGCCGAGAAAGGCGACATCCAATACTATGGCTATTTCAGAGACAATAAGATGCTAGGCGCCATGCGCACCCATACCTTTAAGATGAATGTCCACGGCGTGGATATGCTAGCTGGGGGTGTTGGAAACATCTGCGTTGATTTGACTCATAAGAAGGAGCATATCGCCAAGGAAATGATGGAGTATTATCACAAGCTCTATAGGGAAATGGGGGCGCCGTTTGTACTTCTCTGGCCTTTTAGGCACGATTTCTACAGGAAGATGGGGTATGGGTATGGGCGGAAATTTAACAAGTACAGTTACACTCCCAGTGATTTGCCTCGGGGAAGCCGTGATGGTGTTGATTTCATGGGTGAGGATGACATTGATGCATTGCTGGAGTGTTACAACAGGTATGTCTCAGTTACTCATGGCATGATCTATAAGAAAAGGGGCTTCTTTGAGCGTTTCATCACGAATTACAAGGTGGTAGGCTATAGAAATGGGGACCGTGTCGAGGGTTTCATGGGTTTAAAGTTCAAGAAGCTGTATCCCGATCATCCGCTTTTGCAGAATATTGAGATAGAGTATATGGTCTATGAGAACCCGACTTCTTTAAGCAGATTATTAGCCTTTTTGCAGACTCAGCTTGATCAAGTGAATCGGGTGGTATTCATGACGTTTGATGATGACCTGCATTATGTATCTCATGATCCGAGAAATGATTCAGTTCACAGCTTCTTCATCAACCAAGAAAGCAATGTCCAAGGAGTAGGCATCATGTACAGGATACTGGACAAGGAG
Organism: archaeon; assembly: GCA_020444005.1. The sequence goes on along the minus strand of JAHLLU010000271.1, from coordinate 1,672 downwards.
CGTTTCTTCAAAGAGCTCTCAGACCATAGCTTCAACGGTGAAACCCTGCGAGTGAAATTCGATGTGTCTGATACCTTTGTACCCGAGAACAATGGACCCATAACTGTGCATTTCGTTGACGGTAAACCTGTGCTTGGTGATGGCTATGATATGGAGGTCTCGCTGAACATCGAGTACCTCAGCAGTCTCATGATGGGTGTGGTAGACTTTAGGAAGCTCTGGACATATGGGCTCGTTACGGTATCTGATGAATCCTATGTGGAACAGCTTGATAGGTTATTCCACTGCCTCGATAAACCAGAGACCATTGAGGAGTTCTAGAAACCCCTCGGCGGAACCCTGTGTTTGGTTGCCTGCTCGTAGCTGTAAGCGATCTCAATCAAGGTGGGCTCACTGAAAAGTCTGCCCACTAATTGTAGTCCCGCTGGTAGCATGTCGTAGGTGTACCCCATTGGTACCGTGAATCCGGGTAACCCTGTGTGTGGCGGTATTTTCTGGCTGTTGTCTCCCGCTGGGCTCTTCATGTCGCCTATGAGTCTTGGTGGGTTGCTCCATGTAGGGTAAACAAAGGCGTCTAGGTTGTGTTTATCCATCTCAGCTACAATGGTTTCTCTGAGTTTCTTGTTCTTTGGTTCATGGTAGAGGTCGCCGCATTTGGGCTCTGGCTCTGATTCAGCCATGTTCTTGAGGCGATCAGCAATGTATTCCGAGTATAATCCGCTCTCGTAGATGGCTTCAAGCGTCTTATACGGTGGGTTATCTAGTGACACGAGGTACTGATTCAGGTCGCGTTTGAATGTGTTACACCAGATGTCCTTGGTTAGCTCATCAAAGTCTGGTACTGTGAATGGATCGATTATGGTTGCACCTTTTTCTGTGAGGTCTTGGAGGGCTTTCTCAAATTCCTTCAATACCTCTGGGTCGGTGGTCTCCTGATCCGTATAATATCTGAATACGCCTATTCGTTTACCTTTCAACCCATCAGGGTTAAGGTAGTCAAGATATGACTCAGGTATCTTATCCTTTGATTTCTCAGTAACAGGATCATCAGTGTCAAAACCAGCGATGACATCAAGCACCCTTACCGCATCCTCAACGGTCCTACATATAGGTCCACCAACATCATTTCGCAGATACAACGGTATGATACCATCTCTGCTGGTCAAACCCATGGTTGACCGAATCCCCACTAGACAACAGTGGCTGCTTGGACCCCTGATGCTGTTCCCTGTATCAGTGCCTAACCCGACTAATCCAAGGTTGGCTGCTACTGCTGCGGCGGTTCCACCGCTACTACCCGCTGGTACTCTGGCTAGATCATAGGGGTTGTGGGTGGTGCCTTTGATGCTGCTTACTGTCTGGTAGGGGCTGAACGCCCACTCAGCCATGTTACTCTTCCCGAGAACTATTGCACCTGCTTCTCTGAGTTTTCTTACTTGATATGCGTCATCAGGGGGAAGGCTGCCTTTCATGGCTAGGCTTCCCGCCGCTGTTTGGAGGTCATACGTATCATAGTTGTCTTTGACTATGAGGGGTACGCCGTGGAGTGGTCTGAGTTTTCCTGTCTGTTTGAATTCTTGATCGAGTTCAGTGGCTCTCTGAAGCATATTCGGGTTGAGTACCACCATTGAGCCCAGTTGAGGATCAATTCTTGTAATTCGCTCAAGGTATT
>JAHLLU010000270.1 GCA_020444005.1 archaeon | reverse complement strand
GCAAGCTTCAGCAGCGCAATCTTCGGGTATATTGTAGAAATATACGGCTTCGGCGTAGGGTTCAGCTACATCGCAGTAGTCTCAGCTTTATCCCTGATACCCGCGTTCTTCATCAAGGAACCCCGTAACACTGAGATAGCCATCCTCTAATAGATGGTTACTTTTTCTACGCCGGGAATTTCTTTTATTTCGTTTATATAATCCAGTTTATCGCCCTCAACAAAAAACCTCACAACATCCTCTCCTTGTATGATTTCAGGGGCGAAGATTTCCCAAATCTCAGACAAAGCGCCTGATCGAGTCTCTTCATCATCACATAGCACAACCCGTACATAGCGAAGCTGATTATTCAACCTGAGATTCATCAATCTACGCGTCTTGGCACTGATCCTTTCACTGGTCTCAGCATCCATTATCTTACGTGGAGGACTCTCACCGCTCCAACCACAGATAGGGCACGAGTAGTGTCCCTGAGTTTCGATGAGTGCGAATGTGGTGCACTCTGGGCAGATTGGTCCGCTCATATTCAATATCATCACGCTTTATCAGTATATTAAGAAGAAGGGAGGGGGGGGGTAGCACAAACCAGCTTGGAAGCGGTTGCATTTGCTTAATCCAACTCTAGAACCGCTCTGAGTAGGTCTTGATAACCTGAAAAAACTGATAGAGTGAACATATTTTATTCTATCAATTTTTCTGGTGCTGCATAAATTTATCACGGATAAATGTTCAATAAAACCCATGGTAATTGGAATAAAGGGCAAATGGATCATAGCCCACGACGGAGAAAAACCACGACTCTTAAGAGACGGAGTAGTAATCGTCGAAGGAAAAAAGATCACCCACGTAGGAAAAACCTACAATGGAAAAGTAGACAAATGGATCGACGCAAAGACACACGTCGTATCCCCCGGATTCATCGCGACACACATACATGGAGCATCAGCGCCAAAAGACAAATCATTCATTGATGACGTTGGAGCCCGCCACTTCTACATGAGCAGCCTAGGCGAAAACCTAACCGCACTAGGAAAAAGCATCAAACCAGAAGACTTCCACGTCTTCGCAAAATACAGCATGGCTGAGTTACTCAAAAGCGGCTGCACCACAATGGTCGAGATAGGCATGGTAGGCACCCTCGGACCAGAAACCACTGTCAAGTACATCGACGAGATGGGCATGAGGGCAGTGGAAGGATGCAACATCGAGGATGGCTCTTGGACCAGAAACCAGAAAGCTAATCTCTACACAGAGTGGCTCGGCTTGGAACACGGCATGAAGCTCCTAGACGAAGCAGAGAAATTCGTGAAAAAATATGACGGAGCCGCAGACGGACGAATCATAGCCGCCATGTACCCCAGCACCGTAGACAAGGTAAGCGCAGAACTCCAGAAAGCAGTCAGAGAAAAAGCAAACCAACTAAAATGCCCAGTAAGCATCCACGCCGCACAATGGGTAGTAGAATTCCAGAACATGATAAGAATGTACGCCAAAACCCCCATCGAGTTCCTACACGAGACAGGGCTACTTGGACCAGACCTAATCATAGGACACGGCTGGGCAATCGCAGGACACCCCTTACTAGCTTACCCCCCAGAGGGAGAAGGCGACCTCAAACTACTCGCAGAATCAGGGGCTACAGTAAGCCACGATCCACTCGTCTTTGTTAAGAGGGGCAACAAGATGCACAGCCACTCAAAGTATCTTGAGGCGGGGGTCAACCTAGGAATTGGCTGTGACACCAGCCCCCAAGACATGCTAAACGAGATGAGAATGGCGAGCTACACCAGTAAACTAGCTGACTGGAGCTGCTTCAGTGGCTCAGCTGCCGAGATTCATAGCTCAGCTACACTTGGAGGCGCACGAGCCATCGGTAGAAAAGACCTTGGAAGGATCGCCCCCGGCGCCACAGCAGACATAGCCATCATCAGCATGGAGACTCTGAACAATGTACCATGTAGGGACCCAGTTAAGGCACTGGTGAACAGCGCTACCCGGGAAGACGTGACTCACGTCATGGTAGATGGTAAACTGGTCATCGAAAACGGAAAGCTTTTGGTTATTGATGAGGCAAAGTTGGTCTCACAGGTCCAGAAAACCACTCAAGCTATCTGGGACAGGATACCCGAAAACCATTATCTTGGTCAACATAGTGATGTGGTTAGCCCCCAGAGCTATGAGCCATGGGACCCTGACCAATAACCACTTATCTTTTCAAATTATATTTTTAATCATGTTTAGTGACCAGAGAATAGCGTTATACAAGCAAAGCCTAGATGAGGCGCTCCGACGCTATGAAGAAATAGTAATCTTTGAGGACCCAGTTAGCGGCAAGTTTGTCCAGTTTGCTGTTCAAGCAGGAGACGGTGAAGTAATCGTCGATATTCCCATGGAGCAGTTGAATGAAACCACTTACAACTGGCTTTTACCCCACATGGAACCAATGACCGATACACAGGGCAACCTAATCTCACTGCAAAAGACCATCAAAGCAGATCACACCCAATACGCAGCCGAGTACACCGAATGGGTATTCACAAAAATATACCAGCTACCGGAAAACCACGACGTAACCGAACAAATATTCACATAAAAAAGGATTAGAGACTATGATAGGCTTTCTTGCCTAGCTCGAATGCCTTCATATTCATCTCTATGAACTGGGGCTTGAGACCCTCTTTCATAGTATCCACAACGGTCTCCTCGCTATAGGGCAGTAAACCGCTCTCGGTTATTGCGCCAAGCATGACGATGTTTGTGGTGATGGGGTCTCCTGCTTCCTCTGCGATGCCTGTGGCGTCAAAGGTGTGAATGTTCTTTGTCACCTTCTCCAGCAACGCAAAGAGCTTATCCATATCCGGGTAAGGCATCATACCGCTAACCACCTCAACTGGAGCGGTCTTACGGGTGTTAATCAAAGCTAATCCATCCTTCTTCAGATAAGTAACACCTCTGCGCACAGCCTCAGCTGGCTCAAAGCCAATGAGAACATCGGCTTCTCCTTTCCTGATCTGGGGATTGTTGGTCTCGCCG
>JAHLLU010000322.1 GCA_020444005.1 archaeon | reverse complement strand
GGTAACGAAGCGTCAAGCACATCAACAGAACTGTGCAATCTCAGAAGCTTACCGAGTCCCCTAATAGCAAAGAGTCCTGCTGCAGAAAGAGCCAAACAAAGCACGACTATTGCCCATACTCGCGTGGGCTCGCCACGCGACAATGAACCCACTAAAAACGTTCCCAACCCCCAACGACCACCAGTGAAATCGCCCAATAACGCACCCAAGACGGCCCAAATCCAGCCAGATTGTGCTCCTACGATCCAACCTCGAACCACAAGCGGAAGTCGTACCAATCTAATCTCTTCATATTTACTTGCGCCATACCCCTTAATTAAATCGGAAAAGCTATCAGATATCCGATCTCCTGCTCGTAACCCTGAAAGGAATATAGGTAAATAGGCACCGATACATCCGAGAACAGCACCTGAGTTTTTTGTGCCAAAAAGAAGAGCGGCTACGGGCGCTGCGGCTATAAGAGGGATACTATAGAGCACAATGGACAACAGCGAGAAACCTCTTTTCGCAGTTGGCCATAAAATCGCTATTAAAGTGGATAGGATGGCTGCAAACCCGCCATATGTAAAACCTATCACAGCAGAAATAGCGGTTGAGGTTAGATGTTGAAGAAGCACATCAGATTGACCTATAAGTGTATTAACTAAAGCGACCGGGCTAGGAATGTATCTGGCAGTATTGGGAGCTATCGCCAGGATTACCCAAAAAGCAAAACAAAGAATGATCGACGACGCCCATTGTAAGGCCTCTGACGAGATTATCGATTTTGTGATTGTTTTTGGCACGTTAAGTTCATGAATTCCGCTGCGTTAGACACAATCTCACTTGAGAAACCAATTCTTGGTATAATTGTTGCTCTGCTGACGCCAAAGAGCGTGGTCGGGAGAGGGGCACATCAATGCTCTTGGCGCTGTGAACTGGTCGTTCGGATAATATGCACACAACATCTGCAGCAATCACGGCTTCACTCAAATCATGAGTTACGAGGATAACTGTTGCCTCATTGCTGCTAGCGTAATTCTGCACATGAAATAAGAGTTCGAATCGAAGCAGTTCATCGAGGTGAGAAAAGGGTTCGTCTAGCAATAATACTTTCGGTTTGGCAACAAGGGCCCGCGCAAGAGCCACGCGTTGTTGCATTCCACCTGACAGTTGGTGTGGACGTTGGCTAATCCAGGCTCCGAGCCCCACATCTTGAAGAACCCGTTGAACAGCTTGCGTGTCTGGTGAGCGTCCCCCCATCTCAAGAGGTAGCCGCACGTTCCGAGCAACGGTTCGCCACGGCAAAAGATCGGGATTCTGAAAAACAAGGCCAAATACACCTTCCTGACGACGTTGATCTGCTGGCTTTTCGTCTACAAGAACGCTGCCACGGCATGGCTCTATCAGCCCTGCAATGAGTTTCAGAATGGTAGATTTTCCGCAACCGGAAGGGCCGACGATTGCAACAGTCGTTCCCGCCTTTATTGCATACGAAAATGAATTTAGCACAGTAACACTTTCGGTACGGGGACTATGAAATGAAAAATCGACACTCTTAAATTCAATACTCATATCAAATCTGTCTCAAACATTTCACGTGTTGCCTTGATTCCGACTGCTTCCAGAGAACGGATGTTAGCTGCAATTGCTGCTTCAGCCATTGAAAATATTCCAAGTTTGGATTCAATCAACGGTTGCTGAGCGCGGTTAAAAAAAACCTCATTTTCGATACTTCGTCCTGTACCCTTGAAATAACTGTCGGCGAATTTGGCGGGGTAAATCGATGGCTTACGAAAATTTTCTATCCAGCCTCGCCGACTCGCACGAAGCCATGCGGCCAATATCTCACGGTGTGTTTCCAAAGTCTCCTGCCTGACAACAACTGTATCATTAAAGATTTGGAAACCATAATCATAAAGTAGGAAAGATGTGGGTTTTCCACCGCGTTCCTTAATTGTAAAAGGTACATTCGTGACGAAATCTAGAGTCGCATCAACTTCTCCATTTAAAAGAGGCGTAGGATCGTATTGATATGGGACAACGCGAACATCGTTTTTGCTAATATTGTTAATTTTCAGGAAGGCATCTACAGTTAAATGGTTGGCAGGGGGCGCCGCAAGTGTTTTTCCAACGAGGTCTTGCGGTTTTCGAATATTGTTTTTTTCAAGGGACACGATTCCGAGTGGGTTTTTCTGGTATTGCGCACCTATAATTTTAAAAGGTGCTTCTTGCTTCAAAATCGCATTTATTGTGACATCAGGCGTTGTTAGAGCAATCTCTGCACGTTTCACCAATAAGACCGAATCCGCAACGATCTCCGGACCACCCGGGAGGTATTTGAACTCAATGCCTTCATCTTTGTAAAAGCCCTTTTCCATTGCGACAAAGTAGCCAATGAACTCTGCGTCGTTGATCCACGGGGACTGCATCCTCAGAAGTTCAGTTTGCCTTTCCGAGCTAGATGGCTCATCATCATTTTTTTTACTGCAACCCGAAAAGTTTATGAGTAAGGGGGAAGCTATTGATACTCCGCAAAAGGATCGCAGGCTAATTGAGATAAATTGACGCCGATTAAGCCTTTCATGGAGAATAGTTTTACGCATTGTGATCTCCTATATTTGCTTTTTTGCTTTATCTGATAAGATTGGGGTACCGTCATTTCTCAAGTATTGTATTGGGTTGTACTTAAACAAAACAGCTGCAGTTATTATTCCCGCAATAGATTGTACTATTATTAGTACGGAAATCGCTGTAACAGCTAATGCATGATGCAAATCACCAACTTCTTTAATATTTACCGGAGGAAGAGAGAATGTTACAATCAAAAGAACTACCGAAAGAAGCATTCCAGCAGCATCGAAAAAAATAATAAAACGTCCCTTTGTTTCTTTCCAAATGGTTTTTCGATGTAATAGATCCCATATTACATAAGTTATGTTAAGAAAAAATAATCCTGATGCATACCATACCCAGTCTAGTCTTAATAGAAGCCACAAAGATAATATTCCAACATATTGTGCCGCAGTTATCCACCATGTAATGCGTTCTTTTG
>JAHLLU010000269.1 GCA_020444005.1 archaeon | reverse complement strand
GATCGGTGATGTTCCGGGTTCAAACGCTCGTCTCACATCATCATCTAATCCGGTTATGGTTAATCCTACCTCAGACCGTGTGAAATCCCCTAAGATGTCAAGGTCACGTTGAACAAGTGAAGACTTGGTTAGAATCTCAACAGCAAGATCATATTCGGCTAGTACCTTGAGGAGTTCTCTGGTTAGTTTGGTCTCCTTTTCTATTGGCTGATATGCGTCTGTTACGCTTGAGAAGAGTATAACTCCATGTTTCTTCTTGGGTGCTTCTCGTCTAATACACTCTACGGCGTTCTTCTTTACATCAACGAAGCTTCCCCATTTCTCACCCTTGTGATACCAGCGCGTCATAAACCGAGCATAACAATAGGTACATCCATGAGCACATCCTATGTACGGGTTAACGGCATAGTCCACACCCTCAATACCACTAGTGTTTATGATTGTTTTACAGGTGGTTTCCCCGATCTTCACAACAATGACCATGTGTGGGTAACGTATATATAAACCGCTGAAACGAAGTTTACTAGGTTTAAACACATTAGAAGGTATACAGATGAAAATTGCAGTAATCTATGATAGCAAAACTGGAAATACAGAGAAGATGGCGAAAGCCATTGCAGAAGGAGCAAAGACTGTCGCGGAGGTTGAAGTAAAAAAGATTGGAGAGGCATTCCCGCTCACAATGCTGGCGGAAGTTGATGGTGTAATATTTGGTTCACCTGTTTACTACGCGGATATATCAAACGACATGAAGGATTTCTTAGCACACATAGAATCCTATGTAAAGGCAAACAAGAAAAAGATCAATGGAATCCCTGCAGCTATATTCGGCAGTTACGGATACGATGGCGCATGGCTGATGGAAGAAAAACTCAAGGACGATGTAGAAGGACTTGGATACAAGGCCTATGATAAGGTCCTCGTCATGATCGATTCCGATATCAAGTATCACTTTGAAGATGAAGCAGAGAAATGCAGAGAATTCGGCAAGAAATTCGCTGAATCCATCTAATTTCCCAATTTCCTTTTTAATGAATATACTTAAACCAAAGACAGACTTCTATCAATCAATCTTATCAACTAAAAACGAGGCAATACAATGAACGATGGAGATATCTACCTATGGGAACCAGACACCGACAGAGGATACTCCATAGGCTGGAACCTCCAGACAATCATAAACAAAGGAATACCGCATCATGATCCCCCCAAAAGCTCTGATGAATTCCTCAAACAAATTACAGAACTGGCTCAAGAATCAAACAAAGAATACGGAGGACAGGTAACGTTCAACAGCCTAGACAACTACCTTGTCCCATTCCTCGCACAGGAAAAACCATCAAAACTGCATTTCATCCAGCAAATAGAGACTTTCTTGGGGGAAATAAGCCAGAAAAGTAATGTCACTATATCTTTGGACCTTGTTCCGAGAGCAGAACTCAAGCAGGTTGAAAAACATCAATTGATACTCGACGCCATCAATGATGTGATACATCAGGTTCACAGAGCACAAATGAACCATGGAAACTTCGACCCATCTATAATTGTAAACCTTTACCCAGAGAATAGCTGGGAACAAGATTCACTCAACGATTGGCTTGAACTATCATACCTGTATGGCTCACCGACATATCAGAACTTCATAACAGGAACCATCAGCCCAGAAACCCTAAGACCTAGAAACTACACACCGGAAAAAGAAGTAACATACCTCAGACTAGGAGGAACCAACGCTGACTCAGAAACACAACTAGTCACAGGATACGCGTGTATAAACCTAGAGAAAGCCGGGTCAGAAGCAGAAACCGAAGATCACTTTTTCAAATTAGTGAACCAACAGATGGATGAAGCAGCTAATTGGTTAAAGAATAAACATAATCGATTCGTGAAAAGCTTTGATGAAGGAGAAAAACCACTGACAAAGCACTTCATTGAAGAACCCAAATGGAGCTATTCAGTCATCACATTAGTTGGAATGAATGAAGCACTAGAAACCCTCATTGATGCCCCAATAGGACATGTTGCCGGAAAAGCAGTCACATACAAGGTCCTAGAACAGCTAATAAGAAAAATCGAGCAACTTCAAGAAGAAAAAGGCATATTGTTCAGCCTTGAGGCTTATCCCTCAGAAAAACCCGGAGCCACACTCTTAACAGAATACGATTCAAAGTACCCATACCTGACACCAGCAACTGAATTGAAACCCAGCCACGGAGACGACCTATGGGACGTACTTGAACACCAGAAAAAATATCACTCACTATACACAGGCGGAACACTACTACAAATACACCTAGAACAAGGACTACGTTACAACAATGGACTAGGATTACTGGTAAGAAGAACCATAGAGAACTTTGGCTATAACTACATTGCAACTACTCCTGTATTCAGCTTGTGCAAGGAACACGGCTACGTATTTGGCGACCAAAACTGTCCAATATGTGGAGAAGAAACTGAGACATATATCCGCAGTGACCAGAAAATTACCAAAATATCAGATTTATCAGAACCAAACAAGGAGGCGTACTGGAGACGAGTCTACTACGACGTAAAAAACAGGTAAACAATGATGTTCCCATAGTAGGGCTACGTAAACTAAGCACGGTAGACTACCCGGGTAAACTAAGTATAGATCTCACGATAGCGGGATGTAATTACAGATGCCCATTTTGCCCAAACAAGGAACTTATCTATGATTATATTCCAATGGAAAAGATTAGTCAAGAAGAATTGGTTAAGATACTTCGGCCAAGACTCGGCTTCCTTGATGGCGTCTCATTATCAGGCGGAGAGCCGACACTGCATAGAAACCTAGTTGATCTATTGAAAGAATTAAGGTTCCAAGGCTCAGAGATAAAGATAAAGACCAACGCATCAAGACCAAAACTCATCAGAATACTTCTCGACAAACATCTAGTAGACTACTTCAGTGTATTCATACCTGCGCCTCTCAGTAAATACAAAGAGACAGCCAACTACAACATCGACACAGAGGATGTGGAAGAAGCCATCCAGATGATAAGAAAAAGTGGGCTTA
>JAHLLU010000268.1 GCA_020444005.1 archaeon | reverse complement strand
GAATCACAAAATCAGGGCACTCAGCGTTAATAGCATGAATAACCCACCTAGCCCGGTCATTAGTCAATAAATTTGTCTTCCAAGGACTACTGCTCTCACCAGAAGGACGAATATGAGTATCAGAAACCACCGCATACCTGAAAAGAGGCTTACCACCAGCATCAGACATGGATATAGGAAATTCCACTCAAATATAAAACAGTGAACAAATAACAGTAAAACGTTTTAAGATAGGCGATAAAGCGCCCACCACCTATTCAATATCGCGAGGGTCTATTCTAGTAATACCCGGTATCCTATCATATACTGTATCAGTAGAGAGTAAAGTCATATCCTCTTCCATACTGAGGACAGTAGCAGCATGATAAGCATCAAATATTGAGCTAACGAGGTATTGCTTCATCAAGACAAGAGCCAATAAATCCACTTCATAGGTTGTAGGATGAAACTCAAGGTTATCAATCGCAGTAACTGCGGCTGCACGAGTAATATATTCATCAAGTGAGACACCTTCATCCATAGATACATAATAGAGTTCATGTAACGCCTCCCTTGAAGCGTGTACGGTACCGTGTTTTCCTTCCGATATTTCTCTTAAAATCCGCGTAGCCAAAGGTTTCAACCAATCAGTCTCTTTCACATAAGCGTACAAGAGATCAGTCTCGATAATCAAACCTGATTTCTCCGCTTAGCCCTTTCAATCGCATCCTTTGACGCAGTTTTTTCTGCGGTTTCCTTAAGCTCCTTTCGAGATTTATCTGTCTTTAACCACCCTCCAGCGGTTTGAAGAGGACTATCAGGCAAAGGAATAGTTACAAAGAAGGAACCAGCTGGAATAATTACAACTCTAGTACCTCTAACACCAAGTTCTTTGGGTATAGTTAATCTACCCCGATCATCAACAGACACTATAGCCATTTTACCCACAGAATAAGGTTTTACCCTCAAAAATAAACATATCCCAAATAATAAAATAATACCCCAAGAAAACGGTTGTAAAAAATCTAATCATCATGCAACATGGCTTCAGGCACAGGCTTCACACCAGAAACCTCCCTGAACCGGAACCCAAAGGGAAGCGCTGCACCAAAAATCACTGTAGCAGCTATAAAAGGCGAAACACCGCCAACACTCTGCAACAAATAACCACAGATCATCGGACCAAGAGTATACCCCACACGGTACCCCGTCATACGTGCGCTAATAGCCGTCCCACGCATCGAAGCAGGCACAGCCTCCGAGACCAATACAAGACTCGCGGGCCAAGTCATACTCCACAAAGCCATACTCAACGAATACGACACCAATAACAAGACCCAGTTACCCGAGAAAACCCAGACAAGATACATGAAAGGCACTACGCCGAGAAAAACCAGCATAGTCCGTTTCATCCCGAACCGATCTGATAAAGCACCGCTTGGAGCCTGAGTCACCATAGTAACAATGCTACTTACTGTGAAGAACAAGCCAATCGTGGAATAGCTCAAACTAAAGCGATCAGCGAGATAGATGGGAATCGCCATATTCATGATCCCAATCGCGGTAGTCAGAAACACGTGAAACACGAAATGCAGCCCAAGCACACCAAGATAATCACGGTTAAACCCAGAACCCTCCTCCATTGATTCACTGCTCGTATCCTCTAAGCCTAACAATGGCAAGATTCCGACGAGACAGAAACCCACTGCAGCACCGAAAACCACGTTCCAGCCAAACCCTTCCGCCAGTTTACCGCTTAGCACAGGACCAAGTATCCCAGCCAGAGGCCAAGCAAGATTCATCACACCATATAATCGTCCACGATTATCATCGCTAGCCCTATCAGCAATATACGCCAAACGCGTTGGCTCAAACAGGCTCTGAGACAGGTGAAACATCATCCAGAAAGGCACAATCAGCAACCAGTTATCCACCAACGCGATAACCGCCACCCCAATACTCCCAACGAAAATACTACGAATCAGCAACGGCTTCTTACCGAAACGATCCACCATCAATCCACTGAGAAGAGTTGAGACCGCCCCAGTGAAACTCCCGAGACTAAGAATCAAACCAATTCGAGTCTCACTGATACCCAATGCATCAAGGTACAATGGAAACAAGGGACTAACCAGATAGAAGAACAATGCATAGACAATATTCATCGTAAATAGTCTCTTCAAGCTCCGGTCTAATCCAGCAAACATCGTGTTCAACACTAGACCACGAACCCCCATATAAATTTAACCTAGCCTAAAAAAACAAGAGAAAAAAAGGGAAAAACTAGAAACTATTCACAGCATCAGCCAACTCGCTGATCTCTTCCTCAGTGTTATAGAAGTTGGGAGAGACCCGTAACCCTCCACCACGGGGAGCCACGATAATCTTCAACGCCTCCAGCCTCTTCAACAACTCATCCACCTCTGGAACAGTAAAATTCAATGTGCTAGACCTATACTTCATCTCCAATGGGTTCTGCCAGACCACACCCGGGTTACTTATCTCATCCACCAGCTGAGAAGTCAACCCCTGAACCCGTTCCATAATCCGTTTCAACCCAATGCCATGAATAATCTCCAAACCACGCTCCATACCCGCAAACCCAGCGTAGTTAATATTACCAGTCATAAACTTCCGGGCACTCTTATGGGGATTCCACTCCATAGTAAACCCAGTCAACAACCCAGAATCATGCCCCTGTAAACCAACAAAAGGCGGCTCAAACTCATCCAACAACTCACGCCGTACATAAAAGAACCCAGTCCCCAACGGAGACAACAGCCACTTATGCCCACCACAAGCCAGAAAATCAACCCCGGCACGCCGCACATCAACCTCCACCACACCCACGCTCTGCATGGCATCAACCACAAAAAGCACACCATGCTTACGGGCGATCCTTCCCACCGCCTCAAGGTCATGTTTAAACCCGTTGATAAAAGCCACATGACTCAAAGCGATTACCCGGGTACGGTCATCCACAAGAGCCTCAATATCCTCAGGATAAACACCGCCACCCTTGCTCTTTGCCACCCTGATCTCTACCCCGTGGCGTCTCTGATG
>JAHLLU010000321.1 GCA_020444005.1 archaeon | reverse complement strand
ATCGGGGACCAGAGGAGACGAAGCCAAAGCGAGAAAAAGCAGCATCAACAGACTTCCGCCGAAAATTACAAACTGCGATCCTCCACGTGGGTCGCTGGAGGCCTGAGGCCTCGCATCCTGGCGTCGTAGTCTAAACTGCAGCCAAGAGAGCAGAATTCCCATTGCACCTGACAAAAAGATAAGAGCCTCATAGGTGTTGGTTATCGCCACAAATGAGATTTGGGTGCTCCGAATAATCAGGTCAATAAGCAGTCCCAGAGTCGCCAGGGGCAACAGAATGAGAGACACAATATTTCCCACCCTGGGACGCACCAGAATCCAGAATACCTGAGAAATCAAGGCCAGGATGAGCAGTCCGAAGGATGCGCCGGCTATCGTCATTCGTTCTCCTTAAGTTGCAGGATAATTTTACTCCCGAAGGTAATGCCAAGACCGATTACAACGAGAGAAAGAGCAATCAGGGCCGGGAAAAACCCCGGATCGTAAACTCCCATAAGCACGCTGACAGGCCGGGATGCAAAACCTTGCAATACACCGCCGCCGATGTTCTCCCCGAGACAGTAGTCCCTGGTTATGCCCCGTTCATTGTTGCGAATGGTAATCGACTGTGCATCGGCATCAACCTGCATAACGTCGAAAAGTGTGTCAGAAACGGAGAATCGGTCTCCCGCTGTCAGCCGTATTTCCCGTCCTCCACCACCGATAATTGCCGTTTGCTCATTTCCGTAGGAGAATTGATATAGGCGCATATAGCCGACCCGTTGCGGCGCATTGACCGCAACGGTAACGGTGGAGACCGGTTTCCCCGGCCTCGATATCTCCAGTTCCGAGCGCCAGTTCTGCGGCGAACCATCGCGGTAGCGTACCGTATCAAAGGAACGCAGGGTAACCAGATATTCTCCGGGCAACCTGGCGGACTGACCGTTACCGAGGACAATTTGACGTTCTTCACGCAAAGTGACGGTTATAAGCCCTGCTGCGATTAGCAGAAGTATACCAACATGGATGAGATCCGGGCCGTATTCTGCAAGCGGCTGCCCGTGGCGGTGTCGGCGGATACGCCGGACAGTACACAGCAACAGATTAAGCGCAAATAGTGCCAGGGGCAACATGAACAAAAGCGAGCGGAAGAAGCGGTCGAACCCCAGCCAGATCAGAATCGGAGCGAACGCGCCGAAACGGATATGATAAAACTCATGGGGGCGCGCTTGAGGGATGCAGGCCGCCAGTGCCGCAGTTATGGTTATGAAAGTGATGAGTGTTACAGCTAGTCGTACCGAATATAAGACGGTATATATTCGTTTCAGCCCGGTCATGGTACTACGCTTATTGAACACCGGTGCCGGTGCCCCGGCCAACGGTATAATCGTAGGCCGAACCAAACAGACTGTGCGGTATCATGTAGATCAGAAATGTTCCCACACCTGCAATAATGATTGAATAGCGGGCCCATTTGCCGCCTCTGCGCATGCCGGTATTGTAGTAGACGGCGACGAGCCAGAGGATAAGCTCAAAGAGGACTTTGTTATCGGTCAGATCCCAGCCGAAGGGAATCCCGCTCCAAAGAACACCGAAGGCGTACTGCTGCACCAGTGGCCCGAATATGAAACCTCCTACCAGCAACGTGATGACGGTGGCCCACATCAGCCCCGTTCCGGATCCCTCCCGGAAGAGCGCCCCAAGGGCGGCCCTGATACCGAGGAGAAGGGAGAGCATAATGAATATAACATGCGGAATTAGTATGCCGGCGGGGATATCTCCTCGGTAGCGCGCGATTATCGGTCGGTCGTTGTCGTCGTCGATTACCAGCTTCTGATCTCCAAGGGTCAGGAAGATGCGGAACTCATATTTGCCTCCCATCTTATTTAACGCCGGGAGCATGGCCGCCAGCATTTCGACCGACTCGCCGCGTCCATGGCCGCCCATGCGGACCGGTTGGCGCTCCATTTTCATACGCTGCCATTCGTCGGTAGAGGATACGCGACGGAATTCCACATACCCATTGACAGCTTCATCGGTTCGTACCGCTACTGGAAGGTCTCGTCCCGTTACATGGCTACGCACAAGGGAGTATTCAACGTGCGTGCCCGAGGGAAAGGCTGCTGTGCCGCGCAAGGGATCGTATGGATCATTTTCGTAAAAAATATAAAGGCTCGTGATTGTAACGGCGGCTATCCAGAGGATGAGCGCCTGCAAGACGCGTCGATGTGTTAGATTTGTGCGAGACTGCATAAATTGTTGTACCATATGAAAGTAACGGGATCAAGAAATTTCTTCAGTAGGAGCAAAATGAGAAAATCTCCAGATACATTGTATAGACAGGATCCGTTTCGGGAGTTTCGCAGGAAACGGATCAGCCTGTTCGGCACCTCCCTTCACATTCTGCAGCGGGGGGACGGCCCTGATCTGTTATTCTTGCACGGTGCCCCCGGCTCGATACGCGACTGGACTCCGGTGACAGAGCTCCTACCGGCGGGATTCCGAATAACTATTTTTGACCGCCCGGGGTATGGCGAAAGTGGGCTGCCGGTCGGCCCGGTAAATCTGGCATATAATTGCGCGCTCGTTCACGAGCTTGTGATGTCCCTTGAGCTGCGAAATCCCATTGTTGTCGGACACTCTTACGGCGCCTCGATCGCCCTGGCTCTCGCCTACCACCGCGGTGGCGGGGAATTCGCCGGTTTCGTCGGGGTGGCGGGGCCCGCGTTTGGCTATTCACATGCCCTTTTTTCTTCGAGACTGATGGCGCTACCGCTCGTAGGTCGCGGAATCGCATCGCTGGCGGCACGTTTGGCACCTGAGGGAATCGTGCGACGGCAGATCGAACGCGCACTGGGACCGGAGGCTTATGCGGTCGACGAGGATTTTTTCGCCTCAAGAATCCGGGAATTTCGACATACCGGGGTACTGTCTACGTTTGCCCAAGAAGAGGTCCGTTTGGACCGCGATCTGAAAGATCTTTCCGCGCATTATTGCCAAATAGATGCTCCCTTCACGATCGTTCAGGGGGAACATGATGTCTATGTAACCGTCACGGAGGCCCTCCAATTGAAGGATTCGCTACCGAACGGGCGACTGTACCT
>JAHLLU010000267.1 GCA_020444005.1 archaeon | reverse complement strand
GCTTCCTTGAACTCGGGCTCATTACATAGTCTATCCATCAACTCATTGGAATCGCTTCCTTCTTCACGCATCCGTAAAGCCTCAGCGATTGCATGCTTCTTGATCAAGCTATGCGCCTTCTCCCGCCCAATCCCATGCTGTACGGCTAATCCTAGAATCTCTGTGGTAGCTAGGAAGGGAAGATATCGGTCTACTTCTTTTGATATCACCGCGGGATAAGCCCCCATCTGATTCAGGACGGTGAGAGTTGTCTCAAGAAGCCCATCAGAGGCATAGAAAGCATCAGGGATCAATACCCTGCGTATTGCACTACAACTAACGTCTCCCTCTTCCCACTGGTCACCGGATAGCCTTGAGCCTCCATCAGCGTACATCTTTAGTAACTCACTGAAGGCGCAGATGCGTTCGCTGCTTCTGGTATTCATCTTGTGGGGCATGACGCTGCTTCCAACCTGTCCTTTCATGAAACCTTCGGTCATTAACTCGTATCCAGCCATCAACCGCATACTCTTGGCGAAGTTCTCACAAGCCGAAGATAACGCCGCGAGATGACTCAACAACTTATAGTCAAGACTACGGGGATACACTTGCCCAGTGGAGTCAAGAATATTCTTGAAACCGAACATCTTTGCGATATGCTGTTCAAGTTCCAATGCTTTCTCATTGGAACCTAAAAGATTCACCATATCAAACTGGGTGCCCACAGCACCCTTGATACCCCTGAAGGGATAAGACTCGATAAACGCATCAAACTCAACTAGATGAACCCATAGTTCTTCGGCCCACATGGCGAAGCGGCGCCCTAGAAGCGTGGGCTGGGCAGCCTGATGATGAGTACGGGCGGTTAACTCGATTCCACGATACTCGTCAGCCTTCTCAACGAGATGACTGAGAACACTCACATATTTACCAAAAATAAGCTTCATGGCTCTTTGGATCTGGATCTGTTCAACGTTATCAGTCAGGTCGCGGCTAGTCATACCTAGGTGAATATACTCATAACCTCCCGCAGCTAGGCAAAACGCCTCAATCTTGGACTTTACATCATGCTTGGTACGTCTCTCGATCTCCTCAATCAACCCGAGATCAATATCATCCAAAGCTTCCTCATACGCATAAACCACGTTATCTGGAACATCAAGACCCAAGTCTCTCTGAGCTTTTAGCACATTCAGCCAGAGTTCTCTTTCAAGTCTGGTCTTACCCATCTCGCTGAATATGTGATTCATCTTTTCTGTGGCGTATCGTTGACTGAGTATGTTGGGGTTCAAAGGATGTACCTCTAGACATGAATACGGTTTAGAGATATAACAAGAATGCTACACAGGTTACGAGGCTAATATGGTTTTTAGCTCAGCGTTCAATAGCTTCTTTCGGACAGCATCCACTGAACTATTTTGGTTGATGCCTATGGAGTTTAATAAGAAACTATTGGTGTCTAGCGAGTTCATGGTTCTATCACCAATACGCGCAAGAGTGAAACCACAAGATTCAACGATCTCCGCCTCTCTCATACCTGCTCGGTTATAGGGATAAGCAAAAGCGAACACAGGGTTACCAGTAATATCTTCAATTAATTGCTTGGATTCAAGTAGTTCTTCTCTCAGTTTCTCAGGCGATAAAACAGTGGAGAGATGATGATGTACCCCATGTGCCTGAAAATCAACCATCTTACTCATCTCTCTAATCTCTTCAACAGTCAACATTGTCCGAACAGGTCTGACAGCGAAAGATTTCTCGATCTCCTCGATTGATGATTCATGATAGACGGTTATTGGAGGCGGGATCATGTTAGACCCAATTAAACCTGTTGTAAGGAAGATTGTTACTGGAATCTCTTTTTCTTTGATTATGGGAAGAAGCTCATAATTGGATCGCCATCCGTCATCAAATGTGATAAACAATGGGTTTCTGGGTAACTGATCATCATTCTCATAATGGTTTCTAAGCTCGTTAAGTGAGCATAGGTTATAATTTTTTGAATAATACTGTATGTGTTTCTCAAAGCTACTTGGTTCTATTTGGTGGTAAAGGATACATGTGAACCATTTTTTTCGATAATATTCACGAACTGGAGAAAGCGCATCCCAAGCAGACAATAAGAAGTCTCTCAATCCACCACAGCCCTTCTTGTACGCCATACATCCAAATTTCTTCCAAGATAATTTTCCAAGTTTATCATATCATCTCGGTAGTAATCCGAGAATCGTCTGTATACTTTCTCGGTAAGTATGTTTCGCTTCTCGTCTGGTCGAATACTCGTATAGAGTGATCGTAGGAAGAAAGGAGCCCTTGGATGAAGCATTATGCGTGAAATCGTGCCCCAGAATAGGCTATTATGTTCAAGTTGCCCGAGTTTTGTCCTAACTTGTGTAGAAGGTGCTTTGAAGTTTGGGTCTGCTTCGATAAAGGCATATATTTCTGAAAGGAATGCGAATGGATCTTTTTCCATGTCTTCATATATTTTGATTAATATATTCTCACGTGGAAAAAGAGAAAGAAAAGGTTCTAACTGCGTGTAATATTTTCCCCACTCCAATAACTTGGGCTCAACTTCGATGGAATCAAGAAACCCACTTTGAATTAGTTTTTCATCGCTACTGGCAGACATAGCGTAATGGCTATACATGCGTTCTACAGGGTCCCTCAGACAAAAAACAAGCCTTACATCAGGAATACTATCATGTATACGTTCTGCAACAGTATCGTGATGAAGATAACTAGCGGTTTTTTCTCCAATTATCGCTTTTTCTCCAGATTCTTTGAAAAAATCATGGTACCATTCTTGTCCTTTTTCATAGTTTTGATCGAAGTAGTGAGTCTCTTTGGGCTGCATATAGATCATTGGGTGTTCTGATAGACAGGCTCTTATCCAGCCAGTTGCACATCGCACGCCTCCAGCCACAATGAAGGTTGGACTCGTTTCTTCTTTCATGACTCTTCTGTAATAGGTTAACAGGATTAAAACCGTAACTATAGAAATTGGTGTGGTGGGTTTCATACAAAGGTATATAATGACGTTGTAGTCAAGAAATCTGAACGGAAAGGCTTCCTATGAAATCAGTTGTTGTCCTATGTCTAGACGCTTTCAG
>JAHLLU010000266.1 GCA_020444005.1 archaeon | reverse complement strand
TAATCGACGCAAAAGGAAAAGCAGTACTACCGGGTTTCGTAGACGGACACATCCACACAGGACTCAGCCTAGCAAGGGGTCTAGCACAAGATGTACCAGAAATCGAGTGGATGCTTAAAACAATGGCACCGTACTCCAGATTCCTTACACCAGAACAAAGCATAGTAGGGTCAAGAGTAGGCGTCTTGGAGGCATTGAAGGCAGGCACCACCACATTTGGTGAGATTGGTGCAAACATGGGTTCAGTAGCAGACAAAGTGTTCATACCAGCAGGAGTCAGGGCAAACCTAGCCAACACAATCAACCAGATTGGACCCGAAAGCAGACCCGACCCAAAAAAGCTCTACATATTCTTCGAGGACATTGGCGAGAAAAAGTTCAAGGAAGGCGTTGAACTCATCGAGAAATATGACGGCGCAGGAGAGGGAAGAATCACAGGAATACTCAGCCCCCACGGCGCAGACATGATGAATAAGGAACTGCTCTTGGCGGTTAAGGAGAAAGCCAAGCAGTTAGGAAAACTAGCTCACATTCACGTCGCTCAAGGTGGACGAGAAGAGCTACAGATGAAGATGAGATACGGCATGACCACCATCAAGTACCTCGACAGCATCGGTTACCTCGATGATCAACTTATCGCAGCACACTGCCACCAGACAACAGATGATGAAGTAGCATTGATAGCTGAAAGAGGCGTCAGATACGCATCATGCCCAGCGAGCATCGGTGGAATCGACGGTATCACTCCACCTCTAGGCTTGTTTATCGAGAGCGGTGGAAAATACGCAACCATCGGCAGCGACCAAGCACCGGGAAACGGACACCATAATATGCTCGTTGAGATGAAGGTAGCAGCCTTGATGAACAAGACACGCCACAGAGATCCAACCGTCTTACCAGCGTGGAAAACATTGAGACTAGCCACTATCGAAGGAGCACACGCAATAGGCTTAGGCGATAAAATAGGTAGTCTTGAACCGGGTAAGAAGGCAGACATCATCTTACTAGACCTCAAGGTACCTCACATGACGCCAATAATCTATAATCCAATGAACAACATCGCACCAAACATCGTCTACAGCGCAAGAGGCGATGAAGTAACCGACGTCATCATCAACGGTGACCATGTGATAGTAGACAAAGCAGTTCAGACCATTGATGAAGTGAAAGCAATCGAGGAAGCACAGCTTGCAGCCACAGAGATCGCTGATGGAGCAGCTCAGGGTTTCTTAGATGCTAACGGCTACTTGGCGCGTGAAGTAAAGAAGGGTCTCTACTAACCCCTTTATCATTACTGTATTAAGCGTAAACATCATTTCTTTTCATATGAGACATATCTGGGATGCACGTGTACCCATGCGTGACGGGGTACATCTATCAGCCGACATATACCTACCAGACCTTACAGGAGCCTACCCCACAGTAGTCATAGGCACACCATACGACAACACAATGAAAAGCCACGTAGACATGGCAACATTCTTCGTCAAACACAAATACGCATTCATAGTCTACGACGTTAGAGGACGCTACGACAGCGAAGGATATTTCTACCCCTTCTTCAACGAGGGACCAGACGGCTACGACCTCATCGAATGGGCAGCAGAACAACCATGGAGCAACGGCAAATTCGGTATGATGGGAGGCAGCTACCGTGGATGGATACAGTGGGCAACCGCCAAAGAACAGCCACCACACCTCACCACAATCGTACCAACCGCCACAGGCGGCAACTGGATGAGAGAGTTCCCGTTCTTCAACGGGATACCCTGCCTCTGGATGTTCGGTTGGCTAAACTTCGTTGGATCACACACCAATCAGAGCCTAGCTGGAACCACAGCAGACTGGGAACGAATCTACAACACACTACCCATCCAAGACCTGCCAGAGGCACTGGGACGAGAGCTACCTGTATGGAAAGAGTGGATGAGCCACCCAGACCTCGACAAGTTCTGGCAAGACATCAGCTTCAAAACAGCAGACTATCAAAAGATCAATATACCAACCCTCACAATCACCGGCTACTATGATGGAGACCAACCCGGAGCCATGTGCTACTATCGAGGAGCAGTCCAACATGGACCCAACCCAACTCAACAATACATGATAATAGGGCCATGGGATCACGGAGGCACAAGGTTCCCTAAACGGGTGCTCGGAGGCGTAGATTTCACGTTGGAGTCTCAGATGGATATGAAGTATGTTCATCTCGCATGGTTCGACAGATGGCTCAAGGACAAGAAAGACGCTATCAAGGACTGGCCTCTCACCAAATACTATGTAATGAACAAGAACAAGTGGATTAGATCAGAGAAACATTGGCCACTTGACCCCAAACATAGCAGCCTCTACCTAGACAGCGATGAAGCAGCAAACACCCATCTAGGCAACGGAAAACTAGTAAAAAAACCAGAATCCGACAAAACAGACACCTATACCTACAACCCTCTAAACCCGGTCAAACCTGTCTCTAACTTTGATTTCTATGGTGCTGGGGAAGAAGCCTCACTTGATAAACGGTATCTACTGAGACGAGACGACTATCTAGTCTACACAAGCGAACTACTCACAGAATCAGTTACAGTGGTTGGTGCTCCTGTTACTGAACTCTATGTGAGCAGTGATTGCCCTGATACTGATTTCTTCGTTGGCTTGATGGATGTTCAACCGGATGGAAGCAGCGTACTTGTCTCGGAGGGATTAATGCGGGCAAGATATAGAAACGGCTTAGATGAACAGGAACTCATGGAACAGGACACAGTATACAAGATAACAATACCCATGAGCCAAGCGGGAATAGAGTTTAAACCCGGACACAAGATTAGGCTCAGTATCACAAGTAGCATGTTCCCTCGTTATGGACGAAACAACAACACGGGAAACCCTGTGGACACTGACACAGATACAAGAATAGCTACAAACAAGATACACCATGGAGCCAAGTATCAGTCTCGGCTCCTTCTTCCAACTTTTTAATCGAATAACTCGTTGCTTCGCCAGATAACCAGTATTAATCCACCTATCACGGCTAACGCGTAATGGTAGCCATTGAAAGAGAGTAGGTTTGCCACGAACTCGTAATAGAAGACATCTGATA
>JAHLLU010000265.1 GCA_020444005.1 archaeon | reverse complement strand
TTGATCAGTGACAGCGATGTTCTTCAAGCCTTCAGTATAGGCGAGGATAAGATGAACATGTTCAGCTAACCAAATCTTTCCTGTTGAGACTCTTTCCACAATGATGGCAGGTCTTCTCATACCATGAATATGGTTCATTGCATGATGGACATCGCCAGTGTTTTTCCTGCTCAGCGAGATACTTTTCGGCGTCTGACATCATACGTACCATGTTTTGTCTAATACTCTCGCCTCTCTCCAAGCAGAACTCCTCCATACTTCGATACCTTTCACAGCTATAATCCCAGAAAGAATCACACTGGTAACAAAAATCCAACCCCTTTTCCTCTAGGCACTTCCAAGGCCAGCACTTGCGGCAATTGGGCCACTTTTCCTCCTCAGGGGCGAAACAGCCATTGCATTTAACCTGATCAAGTTCTACTTTCTGCCACTCGGCTATCTCTCGTATAAATTCTCCACAGTCACGCTCTGCCCTGTAGACGTAGCATGCTCCGCAGTATATGCCGCAACGTGAGAGTAGGTTTTTGTTCACGAAGAATAAGCGTGACTGTTTAGCTATAATGTTTTGTAAAAAATGGGTATGGAAAGATAGTATTGAACCCTAGTAGCTCTTTGGCTCGGGGTCACGCATCAGGCTACCCGCGGTACAGTGGATACTTCCACTATTCTTTGGACGCACAAGCGTCGCGACATCAACCTCAATTACCTCGATGCCTATGCTCTCAAACCACTTGGTGGCCTTAGGGTTGCCCTCATTCACCATGATCTTCCGTGGCTCAAGCACTACCCCTGTGTTGGGGGCGCGCTTCACGTATGGGTTCCTTGGGTCACGTGTATGCACCTTTACGCAGACTTCTTCCGGGGGGTCGATGAACTCCCAGTTCATCTCGGTTTCCATCCACTTCTTCAAGTAGGGGTCCAGCATCCGTGGGTCCTGAACCGTTGTGTGTCTGTCCACCAAGCTGTAGTGGCTTGCTGCTATTCTTGAACCATATCCGGGTTGGATTCTTACGTCTACTTCTGGGTCTTGGAGTTTGACGATGTTGGCGAACTGGATGTGTCCTGACTCGTTTGCTCTCATGACCGCTGGTTCCTGTGTGTTGCTTCGTGGGAAGTGTACTCCGATTATGAGGTGTTTTTCATCCATCCAGCCGATGCTGCCGCCCTCTGCCATACCATAGTCTTGTATCATGCCTATTACTGGGCATCCAAGCTCAGCAAGTGTCTGGTAGGTGTATTTTTCCTCGCCTTTTCTCATCCAGTCATACATTCTGAGGATGATCTGACCATAGACCCCTGCGTGACATACATCATCGGTGTAAATCGCCTTCACTTGATACGGAGGATCATTATCTTCTGGTTTACGGATAACCACCTCAACGCCTTCCGCTTTATACGCGTCAACGAGGTTCAGGTGATCCTCCACAAGATCATCTAGTGGAATCTTGGACGCCATCCTCCAAGCAGGAAGATGACTTTCATAGGGTGGGAAAGGGGTTTTCTGTCCGATGGTCTCGAACTCTGGTCCGGGTCTATGGAGCATTACCACTCGTAGTTTGCCTACGTTGGTGTTTGCTTTCCATTTCCTGCCCCATACCTTCTCCATCTCGTCCCCGAAGTTGCTTAGAACCTGTGGGTGATACTCAATATACTGTTCTCTTAGGCTGTAGCCGGTGTTTTTCTTGAACTCGTCATCATCTACCGCCATCTCAGCCTGGAACTCGCCTTCACTAAGTGCCATAAAATCATGAATTGATACACGTTTCTCGTATTAATCATCTTGGAGAGACTACTCGTGTCTGAGTGCCTCAACAGGGTTCAGGCTTGATGCTCTCCAAGCGGGCTGTAGTCCGCTGAGTACACAGGTTATCATGGCGAATCCTACGATGAGTATTCCTAGGCTGGGGGATGATGCGCTTGGTATATCGCTAAAGTGGCTGATAATATAGCTGAGTGTAAACCCGAATAGGGCTCCTATGATGCCTCCTACTACGCCTGTGAGTAAGGCTTCGCTCATCACCATCTTCATTATATCCATGCTTTTGGCTCCGAGGGCTTTCATGGTGCCTATCTCCTTGGTGCGTTCCATGATGCTCACTGTCATGGTGTTGATTATTCCTACTCCTGCGACTATGAGGCTCAGTCCGGCTATTCCACCGAGGACCGCGTTCATGGTGTTCAGCACGTTGTTGAGGGTTTCCATACTCATCTCCATTGTCCAGACATCAACATAGCCTAGCTTCTCCCTGATCTCATCAGCTACTATTGGTACTTGGTTGATCTCTTTTGTACAGAGCTTAATCAGGTGAATAACTCCGTTTGTCTCGTACATCTGCTCAAATGCCGACATGGGGATATACATGCTAGCGGAGCTTTGGCTTCCCATTCCTGATGCAGAGTTTGTCATGATGCCAATGATCCTGAACGTATACTGATACTCTTGTCCACCACGAATATAGGTCACTTTCACTCTGTCACCTATCTCGTAGAGGGGCTCATCGACGCCGAAAGGCTGAACCAGTGATTCGGTGACAACAGCTACTCCCTTATCGTTTCTAGTGATATATCGTCCTTCAAGCAGCTTCCATGCACCGGAAATCTGGAAATAGTTTTCTGATACCCCCGTCACACTCGAATAATAATACTGACCCTGTGCCTTGTAGGCGCATGTTCCACCAAAATTCATGGGTGAGGCATTCTCAACGCCGTCGATTGATTCTATTATCCGCATATCCCTCCAATCAAGCTGGACCGGTGTTCTGTAGCCTTCATTTGACGGATAGACGTTGATCACGTTTGGACCAAACCCCATTATCTGGTCCGAAATATCTTGCCTCATGCCATCTGTGACGCTGATGAGTCCACCTACCGCGGCGCAGCCAATTAGAATCCCCACGAGGTTCAGGAAGAACCTGAGCTTCTTATCCGTGGCAGTAGTGAAGCTAATCCTAATAATATCATCCAGTCTCAAAGAGTCATCCTCCTATTCATCCCGTAAAGCCTCCACGGGATTCAGGTTTGATGCTCTCCAAGCAGGGTAAACACCGGATAATACACATGTGACGACTGCGAAACCAGTCACAGTAAACGCCAGATCAGGTGTAATC
>JAHLLU010000264.1 GCA_020444005.1 archaeon | reverse complement strand
ATGTTGGTGATTCCAAGCTCCTCGCTTAATCTCATAGCGATCTTGGGCCCAATGCCTTCTACCTCAATCATCTGTAGAACCCCCTTGGGCAAGGAGTCCCGAAGATCCAACAAGACTCCAGTCAGCCCCGTCTCAATTATCTCCTCGATAACCATTGCAATACTCTTACCGACACCGGGTATATCCTCAAGTTCTCCTCTTTCAGCGATAGCTCCTATATCTTCTGTGAGGGCTGTGACTCGCTGTGCTGCCATGTTGTAGGCTCTGCTTCTGAATCTGTCTCCTTTTATTGCAAGTATCTCGCCTATCTGGTATAGTTGGTCAGCTACCTTCTGGTTGAGGCTCATAGATTATCCTACGCATAGGAGGGATATGAATTATATCAGGGGATTCTCAGTTGCCTTATCCCAGTAATAATAAAAGAGATCACGGCACCACTCAAGAGCCATAGGGTCACTGCTCGTAAATCCACGATAATCATAGTTACCATTCAGGGTAGGGAAACTAAGCAAAGCAACCTCTTTCTCGTTCATATACAGGATGAGGTCAACCTCGATGAAACGTTCCTTTAACACACCTTCTCTTCGGATCATGTGAAGATAATCCTCTGAGAAAACCTCGTTTCTGATATCCTGCATCTCAGGTGGGACATTGAGGTCAGCGCCTCTCATGAAGTACCCTTTTACGCCTCTCTCGTAGGCTGCCTTGATATGTTTGAATCCGCTTGCGATATAGGGTAGGTTGATGTCAAGAACGTATTCCTCGGCTTCCTGAAGTATCCTGACGCTGTTATGAATGCTAACCATGATGTCATCAATGTAGTTCATCTCTTTTAGCTCGCCAAACCTGTTCAAGAACTTGGATGGCAACCTACCCGCATTATGTCTTTCAAAATACTCTCTGTTCTCAGAGGTGAACATCACTGAATCTAGCTGCCTAAGCACCAGCAAACCATAAGGCGTCAAGCAAGGATGACCATCCGTGTTACGGGTAGCCAATCCAGCCTCAAAGAGCCTGTTAAAGTGGCGGCTTACCTCTTGGGTGGTTATTCCGAGGCGTCTGCTGAGTTCGCTGAAGCTTGTTTCCTCTTCTTTGAGAACTCGCATTATGTTGACTCGTTCCTCGTTGCTTGCCTCGAACATTACATCGTAAAAGTTCTCGCTCATCAAGACCAATAATCAGGTTCACTTGGTCCTGAAAAAACCATCCCCTCTGGGAGATACTTTATTACCAATAAATTCAAAGAAGAAGTGAAAAGTTTTGACCGAGAAAACCTTTGACGAGATATACCCCAGTAAACCATCATACAAAAGATTCAACCAAGAAAACACGGCATTCGGACAATCCATAAAGAAAACAGGAAACGTGGTACAGTTCGGAGCAGAGGAATATAGGTCAAACAAGATCAAACAGGAGATACCCGGATTCAGCCTAGTCGAGTACGCCTTCAATGGTGCAGCTGGACTCTACGAGTATCCGAAGGGCTCTACTGATACGCAGGGAATAGCCTACTATGATTGGCAGAGTCTTGGTTATGTTACCAAGCCCAAGGATGTTCCACGCTGGGAGGGCTCACCCGATGAAGCAGCACGTATCATCACAAAAGTAGCCAAGTATTTTGGTGCTAATAGCGTTGGATTCACTCGACTCGATGAGCGCTGGTTTTATACACATAGCAGGTATGGGAAACCCCTTGAGGACGAGATTGATGAGGGAGTCGTGACTGATGAGAAAGCAGTCTTTCCTACTAAACACAAGTACGTAATCGCCTTGACGGTTGCGATGGAGTACGAGGAGTTCATGCACGCCCCAACCCAACTCGAAGTAGCCACAAACATGGGGTACAGCAGAATGCATCATCTAGCGGGACAGCTCGCAGAGTTCATCAGAGGCCTCGGGTGGCATGCTACACCCATGGGCAACGACACAGCCATGAGTGTACCCATCGCTATACAAGCAGGCTTGGGGCACGCAGGGCGCCATGGAAGACTCATCACATGGGAACGAGGCCCCCTCGTACGTTTGATGAAAGTATTCACAGATCTACCCTTACCTCAGAGTAAACTTGCACACCCGGGTATCATCCAATACTGTGAGGACTGCAAGAAATGTGCAGAACACTGTCCAGCACAAGCAATCACCCATGGACCAAGAACCTATGAAGGGGTCTGCAAAGCCAATAACCCGGGTTTCTTGAAATGGTATGGTGATGAGGAGGCTTGTCTTAACTACTGGAACGAGGTTGGTTCTGCGTGCAGTGTCTGTTTCAGGACATGTAGCTTCACTAAGAGTGAGGGATTCGCTCACGATGTGGTAAAGTGGTTCATCAGGAACGTGCCTCAGTTGAACAACTTCTGGGTCTGGACTGATGACTTGTTTGGTTATGGGAAGCCTCATGATCCAGAAAAGTATTGGTTGAAACCATTCAAACGAACATAACCAGTTCTTTTTGTTCTGTTTGATGCACATATTTTATAGGCTAGAGACCGGTGTAGGCACATAACAGTGAGATATTTTGAACGTACTCGATTATCTGAAGAAACAAGAAGTAATTGACCTAGCCTGCGACCTGATACGGCAGCCAAGTCTCACAAACAAGGAAGGACCCGCCGTAGACTATATGATCGACTGGTACGAGGACAATGACTTTGATGAGATCCATGTTCAGGAGGTTCAACCCGGGCGAAGACAAGTAATCGGCGTAATGAAGGGCGATGGAACAGGTAAATCAATGATGTTCAACGGACACCTCGACATAGACCCCATCACAGCCGACTGGGAGTGGGACCCATATGAGCCCAAGATAGATGGAAACAGGCTCTGGGGTGCTGGTATCCATAATATGAAGAGTGGTGACGCGGCTTTCCTTATGGCTGCGTTAGCCATAAAGCGAACAGGAAAGAAGCTTAAGGGTGATCTTGTCTGTGCGACTGTTGTTGGTGAGCTTCAGGGCGGAGTAGGTACTGTGCATATGCTGAAGGAGGGTGTCAAGACTGATTATGCTATTGTACCTGAGCCATACAGCGTCGATAATATTCTAACGAAGTGTGTAGGTGTCCACGACTTGGCGATCAACGTAATTGGTGAGAGTCATCACATCAGCAGGATGGA
>JAHLLU010000263.1 GCA_020444005.1 archaeon | reverse complement strand
CACAGTTAGATATTTAGAGTATGGGGGATATGAGGAACCGCGAAGCCATGAACTGGAGTAAACTCAGAGAAGAGGTGCTAGGGAAGATCAAACCCACCCCAGAAGAAGAAAAAAACCTACTAGACTTCGCGCAAAAAACCATCGATAACATAAACAAGGTTCTAGTCGAGACGGGGATCAACGCCAAGGCTGAACTACACGGCAGCGTAGCTCACGGTACATGGATCAAGGGTCAGCAAGACCTTGATATTTTCATAGTGAACGAGGAATACAAGTCACGAGACCAGCTGCAACAGGTACTTGATGCCTTGAAGAAGGGCACAGAGTGGGTATACACATCGGCATACGCAGAGCATCCTTACTTAAAGACCCAGATCAACGGATACAGCCTCGACCTGGTACCATGCTTCAAGGTTGAAAACGGAGAACTATACAGCTCAACAGACAGAACACCACTCCACACAAGATGGCTAAGCGATAGACTCCAAGGTCTCGGGGACGATGTAAGACTCCTGAAACGTTTCTTAATGACCCTGGGAATCTATGGCGCTGAGATAAAGATAGGAGGCTTTAGCGGGTACCTCTGTGAGCTATTAATCGTATACTATCGGGGTTTCTGTAACCTCATGGAGGCAGCAGCCCAGTGGGACAGCAAAGAGGACTTCAGCTTCACAGGAGATCAAAGAGAGTTCTCGGACCCATTAACATTCATCGACCCAGTTGACCCCAGCCGAAACGTGGCTTCAGCACTCAGAGAGGAAAACTATTCACTATTCACCGCAGCGGCGAGTAGCTTCGTTAAAAACCCCAGTGAATTGTTCTTCATGAGAGAGGAGATCGATGTCACCCCTAGCATGGTATTAGATATGCTTGGTGATCGTCCAACCTCTGTGCTTTTCCTTGTAATAGAAGAGGGAAAAGCCGATGTCCCTGACGTCTTATGGGGTCAGATTCACAAGAGTAGGCAAGCAGTGGAGCATCAGCTTGAACATAATGGGTTTAAGGTGCTTAGAAGCGGAGCATGGAGCAACGAGGAGACACGCCACATATTTATCTACGAGCTGGAAACCTCAAAGATACCAGAAGCAGTCAAACACATGGGGCCCCCAGCAAACCTAGAGAAAAATGTACGCCAGTTCATAGACGCTTACAAGAACAACCCACGAACCATAGCCGGACCAGACCTACTACGAGACCGCTGGTACGTACTCGTGAAACGAGAATATACTGATGTGAAGAAGCTAATGGATGACCTACTCGCGGATGGAGGTAGAAACATCGGCGTTAGCAAGAAAATCTCGGTACGGATACTACAGCACCACAGGGTTCTACTGGACTCCGAGATAGGCGACTACTTGAAGGAAGACTTTGAGGTTTATCTCTATGATTGGCTTAAGGGAAGGCCGCAGTGGATTGAATGAATATATCCCAGTAAGAGAAGCCCTTGAGCACAAGATAGGCGAGTTTCTATGCTGGCCCCAGTTTAACCGAGAAGAGGCAGAACAAAGAGTAGACCAACTTGTAACTCTTGGTGTAGAGTCTGTGGCGACTGGTGGTCCTCATAGGGTTCTCGGGACACCGATATTGGGAAAGGGTCATGCTGGGGTGGTGTTACGCGCTTTATTTGATGGCAAAGAGGTGGCGTTGAAGGCTAGACGCACAGACACCAGCCGCGGTAACATGAGTCGGGAGGCAGGTTTTCTTACGCATGTGAACAAGTGGGATGTTGGTCCACGGCTTTTTGGGTTTAGCTCTGATTTTATTGTGATGGAGTTATTGGTGGGTCCGTATTTCGGTGACTGGGTTAAAACACATATAGATGATCGGGGTGCAGTCATGGATAACATCAGGGCTATACTTGATATTGCGTGGAGGCTTGACCAATCAGGCTTGGACCACGGTGAGCTAACCAGAATCAGACGCCATTATATCGTGACCAAAGCGGGTCCAAGGGTTATCGACTTTGAGTCCGCTAGCCTTGAACGACAACCAAGTAACCTAACCTGCACGGTGCAGAGTTTATTCATGAGCACGAGTTTTGCTGGTTTCTTTGGAGAGGTTTATGGGCTTCCAGACCGTGACGCCCTCATTGACGCCTTACGAGCGTACAAGGCAGAGACAAACCTAGAGCATTATCAAGGTATTCTCGCGGTATGTGATCTAGGTTAATTACCGGTTATTGAGTGCACTATTTCCGCTTAAGGTGACGGTTTTTTACGTATATCAGAAGGTGATCTGGGCTGTTCTATGGCTGGTTTTACTAAAATAAGCCGCTTCCGGGTTTTTCCGTGGTACCCCCCCCCCCGCCTCTGTTAGAGGCTCACTTGAATTACCATCTTGATTTGTCTGAGGAAGATTTATAGTATTGCGGGTGATTCTAGTGTTCTGCACTGGGACCGTGGTCTAGCTTGGTATGATCCGCGCTTGGGGTGTGCGAGATCGCGAGTTCAATTCTCGCCGGTCCCACCACTTATTCTGAAATCTGTGATTGCAGATCAGACACTACTTGTTTATGATACCCGTTTATTCCAGAGATATAATTCAAATATTCGATGTTTTCTCTAACTGCATGGATTAACTCAATGTCATTGATAGGCTTTAACAGAATCAAGTGAGTCAACAAATCAAGGTCTTTGGAGATAGCGGAGAAATCATAGTAACCTGTAAGGAAAATGAAAACGGCGTGTTTGTTTATTGTTAATATTTGTTTGGCTAATTCGTCGCCTCTGAGTTTTGGCATCATATAGTCCAATATGAAGATATGATAATGGTTCAACCGCGCTTTTCTGATAGCCTCTTCAGAATCGTTCGCTATATCAACTGAGAATCCTTCTTCAGATAGGACCTTCTGGCAGACCCATAGAATATCGTTATCATCATCTACCATTAAAATCCTATAATTATCCATTAAAAGATGAAAATTTTTCAAATTAAAAAGTACTATGGATGAAGAGTTTATGAAACATAATCATAGGACATGAATCCATTATCCGTAACAGAAACTATAAGGATTGAAAAACATCCTGCGCATTTGCCTATTAATCCGAGTATAACAGATTTATTGTAGGGTCCTTTTCGAAGGGCAGCTAAACTTGATGGCGTGGTGCCCCTCAGTTTAGACTATA
>JAHLLU010000320.1 GCA_020444005.1 archaeon | reverse complement strand
GGGGGCTAGTCGATGTGGATAGCATATTAACCCACAAGCTGAGCCTAGACCAAGCCGAGGAAGGCTTCAAGGTAGCCCTTGATAAAACCGGGGGCAAGGTTGTTTTCAACCCCTAACCTAGGTTTTTTACGCAACAGATAAGACCCAGTAAGGAATACTTTGGGAGAACGCCTTGACGGTAACTGATAACTGGGTCTCATTCATCAAGAAACTGCCTAGCCTCTACTTTGGGCTATTCCTGTTCGCATTAGGCGCTGACATGATACTATACGCTGATCTCGGTATGAGCCCATGGGGCGTATTCCAAGTAGGACTAATGAATATCACAGGGATGACCTTTGGACAGGCATCCCAGATAGTTGGATTAGGCGTACTGATTCTTGGATGGGTGCTCGGTTTCCCACCGGGATTCGGCACCGTGATGAACATGTACTTCATCGGCTACTTCATAGACAGAATAATCGAATGGGGGATACTACCCCAATTCAACAACGTCGCACTACAGCTAGGCTTACTCATCGGGGGACTCGCAATGATAGGCGTAGCCAGCTACTTCTACCTGAGCCCCAAACTAGGAGCGGGCCCTAGGGATGGTTTAATGATCGGCTTGGTCCAGAAACTAAACCGCCCCGTGGGTCAGGTAAGAGGGGGAATAGAAGTCACAGTCTTGGTGTTTGGCTACCTATTAGGGGGTCCAGTAGGCATAGGCACAGTGATCAGTGCATTAACCACAGGCTACTTCGTCCAATATGCGTTCAAACTAGGCAAATATGACCGAAACGCAAAACACATGAACCTCTACGAACTATCAAAGAACCTGTTAGGAAAGTGACTCCATGACAGCGGTTACAAGATTCAGGGAAGCTTTGAAGACACACGAAATACCTGAATCCATCCAGAGTCAGATTTTTCATGGATACGAAACGGTCTCGGATCGTTCAAAAAAGGAAAAGAAAGCAGCCTTCTTCATAGACGCCGTAAATAGAATGGATATACTACTGGACCCAGAGACAAATCAGAGTATCAGAGACTCTTGTGCATGCTCTAAAGGCGGTTGGAGGCTTAAAGCCATGAAGAAGATCGCCAAAGAATACCCTGAGAAGAGCATTGAGGAGAAGCTAGGTGCAATCTGTGAGGTCAAACAAATGGGTAACCCACGGTTGAATCCTGATGGTACGATTACAGCTAGTATAGGAGAGACAGGGGGCTTTGAATGCCCGTGCCCTGTGTTCCATGGAGTTGGAATTACTGAGCCTGTTTCCATTACCTATTGTTATTGTTGTGCGGGACACTTTAGACACCACTACCAGATAGCTCTGGACGTGAAACTCGAAACAGTGACTGTTGAGTCATCTGCTCTGGAAAGCCAGAGAACCAAGCCCTGTAGGTTTATCTACAGGATAATTGAGTGAGTTTCTTCAAACGTTATTAATCAAAACCACCCAAATAAGATTGATTCTTATGAGGTTCAATGAGCTAGCACAACAGCGTCGAAGCATACACCATTTTACCGATGAACCAGTTACTGATGAAGAGCTTGAGACTGTGTTGGAGGCTGCACGCTGGGCGCCTTCAGCGGGAAACGCTCAGCCCACTAGATTTCTTGTGATCAGTGATGAATTGAACCGTGAGATGGTCTGGGAATCAACAACCGGAATAGAGGGAGTGACGCCTCAGAACTTTATCAAGAAAGCCCCAGTCCACATCATCGTATTAGCTGATACCCGTGCTTACAAGGGAAAACAGTCTAGCTTATTCATGGAGCGTTTCTTGTTTCAGGATACATCAGCGGCAACCATGAATCTTTTATTAGCCGTATCGGACACTGGTTTGGGGGCTTGCTGGGTTGGCATGTTCAGAGATGAAGCTCTACGGGAATCATTCAACATACCAACAACTTTGAAGCCTGTTGCGATTATACCCGTGGGACATACAGAGTCTAAGGAAAAACCCAGACCAAGAAAACCTTTAACAGAACTGGTCTATCACGAGTCTTTGTCTGGTTAATGTTAAAGCCATAAAGATCAACCTCTACTGGATTGTTATGCCGAAGATTGATGGCTTAGAGTGGAAGATCAGAGTAGCAACAGAGGAAGATATCCCCATCATCATGGACCTATGCTACCAGCTCAGCGTCTACGAGAAACTAGAATTCAAAGGAACAGAGGAACTATACAGAAAATACGGGTTCAGCGAAGACAAGATCTATGATTGTTACCTTGTCGAGAACACCGGAGACATTGGACCGGATTACCTCGGAGTAGCCCTATACTACTACACATTCAGCACATTCGAGGCAAAACCCACACTATGGCTAGAAGACATATTCGTACCAGAAGAGTTCAGAGGCAACGGAATAGGCACAGCACTACTGAAACGACTCTGCCAGACAGCAGTAGAGAAAGACTGTGGAAGAGTAGAATGGACAGTAATCGACTGGAACGAGCCCAGCCGACAGTTCTACTTCAGCCTAGGCGCAAAAGCCATGGACGAGTGGACAACCTTCAGGATGATGCCTGAAGTGTTCAAGAAGCTAGCGGAAAGCTAGCCATCCACCTTTCCTAAAAAGCCTAGAATATACGCTACAGCCTCACTCGTTTTCTGTTTTAAGAAACCATGCCCACAATCCGGTAACCTGACAAGCTCAACCTTTGGTATACGTTCAGCAAGTATCTCACTGTTACCAGGAGGCACCAAGACATCATCCATTCCAGCCATAACAAGCACAGGAAAACTCATCATAGGAAGCCTATCATAGCTATCAAACCCGGCTATCGCACCACTCTGCCTCATCAAAGCATAATCAGGCGTAGGATAATCACTATAGGTCTCGTCCTCGATGAGCGCCTCAAGATTCGCCTCCACGTAATCAGCACTATAAAGCAGATAGAGGAGCTTCACAGTACGGTCTCGTTCAGTCATCTCGGGCAATGGATTCGCGATCAACGCAAGGTCCATCTGAACAGCTGGATCAGAACTAATCCGGTGCAATCCACCTGGTTGAGTACCGCAGAGTACAAGGCTAAGGGTCTTTTCAGGGTAATTGAGTCCAAAAGCCTGTGTGATGACGCCGCCCATGCTGAACCCCATCACGTGAGCATGCTCGACACCAATAGCCTCCAATAATC
>JAHLLU010000310.1 GCA_020444005.1 archaeon | reverse complement strand
CCTTATTTGACAAGTTACTTTCCTAATTCTTGGATCGTTATTGATTTTGGCCAATTAATAAATTTCCCCTCGTTCTTTAATTTCCAATAAATTTTAGGGTCTCTCATCCCTATGGGTTTTGCAGGAGAGCCACCAACTATAGAAAGAGGGGGGATATCTTTTGTAACAACTGCCCCCATCCCTACAATAGCTCCTTCTCCAATTGTCACACCTGGAACTATACTCACGTTATCCCCTATCCATACACAATCTTCGATTACTACGGTTTGTTTTATTTTTACTTTATCATAGGGAAGACATGCAGGATCTTCATAATTATGATTTACGGTATTTATCCAAATATTTCGCCCTAAATGAACATGATTTTGAATAACCAAGCCTCCCCCAGCAGAAGCCATAAAATATGGATTGATCGAAACATCATCACCCAACTCAACACATTCTGGATTCGATATTTTAATAGGACCACGAATTATCGGCCGGTCACCAATACATTTTATCTTTCGGACTTGTGAGTCTGTATCCAATAAAATGTACCAATTTCTAAATGGTTGCCACAATCGATTAAATATTCTAAAAATTATCCGTTCAAAATTATTTGGTGATTTAGGCAAAGATCGAGAAGATATCTGCCACGATTCTAGATTCCTAATATTTTTTGAAGAATTCATAATCTATCAATTCGCTTTTTTTACAAGTATAAGATTCTTTCCTGTTATCAATATTTGTTTCAACTGATTTATCAGAATAATAACTCTGTCTTTCTCAAAATCAGAACGCAGAAAAATAAACATAAAGATAAGTGGAAAGCATAATGAGATAATAATAAAAATCGTCAATCTGAATGGAAAACTTAAAATTTGAGCAAGAATTCCTGCTGTAACGCAAATTATTGCAGAAATTAAAATTAGGATAATAGTTTTCCAATCATAATCAATTGCAAATCTTTTCTTTGCTAAATTATATGCAACGATGGACATTGTAATATTACCTGTTATTGTAGCTAAAGCTGCTCCTTCAGCTCCTAATACGGGAACTAATAAATACGCCATTCCCACAATAGAAATAAGGCCAGACAAAGATATTAGTGGCATAGGTTTTGTATCATCAGTTAATTCAATTCCAGTTCCAAACATAAAATAATACCCTTGGGAAATTGGTATCATACAAACGAAAGGAATTAAATTTGTTGCTTCGTGGAAATTTTCAGACGTCATAATTCGAAGAACCTCTGGCCCCCATATTGATACCCCAACCCAAAGATAACTCGTTATTGCGATATAGTAAGAAGTGACTGATCGAAAAAAATCAGATGGTTGTTCGGTTTCTGCATGAATCTGAAACTTATACGGCACCCAGGCTTTCTGAATAGCCATTACTACCAATACTACTACCATTGTAATTTTAGTTGCGATATTATATAAACCTACTTCAGTTAAACCTAACATCTCATTAATAATGAATAATCCAAATTGAGTAATCCCAACAGCAAATAAATGATGTGGAACAAACGGCAAACCGTAATTTATAAGTGCTTTCCACTGCTGAAAAGAAAAATATATACGAAAACCTTTTATTATAATAACTAATCTAAGTAATAATGAAAATATATTTGAAATTAAGCCAGCGATCACAAATCCATACAGTCCCCATTGCTTTACTACAACATACCAAATTGTAATACCTATCGAAACAAAAACTCCAATTACATTACATAAAGCAACCGCTTTTACCCGACGCTCAGCTCGTAAAATAACATTGGGAATCTGTCCAAGTGTAAGAAAAAAGGCAGAAAATATGGTGAGTTTCACTAATTTTCTATATGTAATATCATTTATGAAGAACTCAGTAATTGGCTCAGATAATGTGAGCGCAATAATGCTCATAATGATTGATGAAAGTAAAACACTTAGAAAACCTGTAGATAATATTTTTTGCTTTTCATCGTTATCATTAACCAAATTATATCGACGAAAAATTGCATTTGAAATTCCTAAATTAGCTAAGGGAGTAAAAATAGAACTAATAATGCCTAATAATGCAATAACCCCATAATCTGTAACACTTAATTCTTTTGTATAGATGGGAAGAAGTAGAAACCCAATAAGTTTTGAGATAATATTCCCAATTCCGTATGTTGCAGCGTCTGTAATAAGTCCTTTTACTTTCTTTAGCATCAGATATTTCTACTTATCTCATCAACTATTTATCATTAGAACTATTTTTTTTCACAAGTTTTTCAGCTAATTTCCAGTCTTCCATGTTGTCAATATTAACGGATTCTGATGGATTGACTGGATATCCAATCAGCCTATCACCATAAAGACTACCCTTATCCATAACTACATTTACTCTTGTTACATAAACAGAACCTTCACGGTGGAAGGCAGGCGGAAGAAGTTGTCGCCTTGGCACAGGATTTGTATCTCCCATACTCAAATAAAGTTCCCCATCAGGTCGTCGGAAATATACCCAATGAGGATTGTATTCGTAAGGAACTGGCAAAACAGTAACAACTGCATCTGCCTGAGAATCAAAAAGAAGGGTTATACACGCATCAATTGTCTCAGTTTTTCGCAATGGACTTGTGGGTTGTAACAGACATATTGCATCGTAACTATCACCAATAGTTTTTAAAACACTAACCGCATGTTGTACAACTAGTAAAGATGAAGTATCATCCATTGCTAGTTCCTTAGGTCGAATAAAGGGAACCTCTACCCCACATGTGCGTCCAACCTCTGCAATTTTAGAATCATCAGTTGATAATATAACTCTAGACAACAACTCTGATTCTAAAGCTGCTTCAATTGTGTATTGCAATAAAGGTTTTCCATTAAGAATTTTGATATTCTTTTCAGGAATACCTTTTGAGCCACCGCGTGCAGGGATAATTCCAAGAACCGAATTTATTAAGGCCATACTTTTATCTAATATGTCAAACGTTTTGTAATTGTCAATGGAACTTCTGATAGCAGATTCGCAATTATTTCTCCTGCTTGACCAGAACCATAAATTGGATCTGAAGGCATTTTCCCATTATTCAAATGAGAAACGATTGCTTCCAGTATTTCACTTCTGGAGTAATTCACATCAATAACATTTCGACCACGGTCTCGGCCATCTTGTCGATTACCTATATTTAC
>JAHLLU010000262.1 GCA_020444005.1 archaeon | reverse complement strand
CACCGATAGCCACCAAGGCGTCTAGTTCAAGATCCTTCATGTTCTGTTTGATGATCTCGATACCGTTCTCCATCTTGATGGGGTTTGTCCTGCTGGATTTGAGCATTGTTCCACCTTTTTCGAGGATACCGTGAACTGACTCGAGTGTGAGTGGTCTGACTTCTTTTTCCAGTAAGCCTTTCCAGCCGTGTCCTATTCCAGTTACGTTATATCCGAGGCTGATGGATTTTGTAACGACAGCCCTGATAGCTGGATTTAGTCCGGGGCAGTCGCCTCCACCTGTTAAAACACCTATATTCATTTCAGTTGAAACAAGAGTCAAGACCGCTATAATTCTTGCCCTCTAATCTTCAATGGGCAACATTGTTTTGTATAGTATTTTTAATCCAATGTTTTTTCAGCTATGGTAAATTAAGTATTATTGAGATTAATTGACGACTTTTTTCCATTTCAGCGATTTTCACATACTTCCCGAAAAAGGAATGACCCGCGCTGAAGGCGATCCATGCGAAAAGATAGAACGAGTAATTAAATTGGCCAAGGATACAAACATAAAACCAGCGTTCTCGATAATCACAGGCGACATATCTCAAAATGGATCAACTTCTGGATACGAGATCGCCAAAGACTATTTCGCTCAGATTGAGTCTCTTGGAGGCCCAGTTTTACCGGTGATGGGAAACGTTGATGAAAGAACTAGATTCCATGAAAATCTCTTAAAGGGAACCAAGTTGGAAAACGGCTCCTCATGTTACTATAGTGTAATAGTTGATGGGGTTCGAGTAATTGTATTAGACTCCCAGAACCCAGATGATCACACTGGAATACTAGATGAAAATCAACTGAGCTGGCTTGAGAAAGAACTAGCTCTTGAACATGAACCTACTCTGATAGCTATGCATCATCCAACATTCGCGTTACATCTACCAAATGGAAGAAAACACATAGTGTGTGACAGACCCAGCATGGCTAGGTTTCAAGATATTGTCAGGAAATCAAATGTCAAGCTTGTTTTATGCGGACATTTACATCAGAGCCTCTATGTCGAAAGCAATGGAATAAAATACCTCGTTGGAGCTGCGTCACTATCGGAATCCTATATCGAGATGCATAACGCTAACATCTATGATTCACTGGGATTCAATCAGGTTACTATCGATGGAGCCCACATTAACATAAAACCAGTGATCTACACCGAAGAAAGAAAACTACTCATAACAAAAAAAATCTGACTCTAGTTTATTGCATAAATTTATACCCACAAAATAAACTGGTTTCCCATGTTGAAAGAAACTGCTTGGAAATGGATTGATAAAAACCAAGATGAATTAATCAAAGTATCAGACAAAGTCTGGGACTACGCCGAGTATGGTCTACTTGAAGAGAAGAGCAGCAAGCTCATCGCAGATACCCTGAAGAAACACGGTTTCCGGGTAACCCATGGAGTAGCAGGAATGCCAACAGCAATAACCGCTGAATGGGGCTCGGGTAAACCAGTTATAGGATTCATGGGCGAATACGATGCTCTCCCCGGTATAAGCAACGAAGCAGTCCCAAAGCTCGCTCCAATCAAGGACAAAGCCTTCGGTCATGGCTGTGGTCATAACATACACGGCACCAGCGCCATGAGTGCAGCTATAGCTACACGTTACGCCCTTGAAAAGAATGGAAAAAAAGCAACCATCAGGTTCTACGGTACACCCGCTGAGGAAAACTATCAAGGCAAGATATTCATGGTCGCTGCTGGGTTATTTGATGATGTTGACGCTTGTCTTAGTCATCACCCCGGAAGCTTCAACGTTGCAAGCTTATCCAGTAGCACTGCTACGATTCACGCCAAGTTCAATTATTATGGTAAGACTGCGCATGCAGCGGCTAACCCAGAGCAGGGACGTAGCGCCTTGGACGCTGTTGAACTGATGAATATTGGCGTAAATTATCTCAGGGAGCATATTATCGAGAAAGCCCGCATCCACTATGTTATTGAGGCAGGTGGTGGACAACCAAACGTTGTTCCTGATTATGCACGTAGCTGGTATTACGTGAGAGCACCTGAGATAGACCAGCTGGAACATGTCTACAACCGTGTCGTGAAGATCGCTGAAGGAGCAGCGCTCATGACAGAGACAAGGCTTGAGATCGAGATGGATAGAGGCAGCTACAACAAGATACCAAATAAGGTACTCAGCCAAGTAGTCACAGCCAATATGCGAAAGGTCGGAGCACCAAAATACACAAAGGAAGAGCTTGAGTTCGCCGCAGAGATCGCTAAAACATTCCCCAAGGATAACAAACTAGAATCGCTAAGAAAATCAAAGATACCAAACTATGAGAAATATGCTGACGTCAATATCGTCAATGATATACTGGACCCATGGGATGAAGGAGAGGTAAGCCCCGGTAGCAC
Source organism: archaeon (assembly GCA_020444005.1). The sequence continues at coordinate 752 of JAHLLU010000262.1, read as the reverse complement.
TGATGTGAGTCATGTTAGCTGGAAGACACCAACAATGGAGTTCGGTACGGCATGCAACATTCTAGGTGCCCCCGGTCACAGTTGGCAATTCGTAGCAGCCTCAGGCAGTAGCATAGGTCACAAGAGCCTGTTATTTGCAGCCAAGACCATGACTGGTTCAGCCTTAGATCTCATCACTGACCCTAAACTCATCGAAGAGGCGAAGGAAGAACACAAACGCAGAATGCGGGGAAACAAGTATATCCCAGATACAGAGCGTAGACCACCACTCGAATTAGCGAAGCAGACAGCCGAGAAACTCAGTCAAAAAGCTTGAAACAGCTAATTATTTTTTTATAAAAGAGGGGGATTAATCCCCTAATTGGATTTGAGTACAGGCATCTCTATGGCTGTCGGGTACTCAGTTGTTCTCCAGACACGTTGTGTTGCCTTGACGTAGCTCTCTGGTGGAGCATACATGATGTTTGGTACAAAGGTCTGGGGGTTACGGTCATACAGTGGGAACCAGCTTGACTGCACTTGCACCATTACCCTGTGACCCGGCTGGAAAGTATGACACACATGGGGCAACGGAATACTGTACTCCAACACCTTACCTGATTCAATTGGCTTAGCTACAGCGTAGTCCTCACGATATCTACCACGAAGTATATCCGCTGAAAGCATCATCTGGAAACAACCCAGCTTAGGGTTAACAGGCACCTCATCAGGATAAACATCAATGATCTTCACAACCCAGTCAGAGTCACTAC
>JAHLLU010000295.1 GCA_020444005.1 archaeon | reverse complement strand
TTGCGGGGCGGGCAGCTTTCTCAGATCCCATTTCTTTTCCACGACCTCCTGGCACGGAGCAGATTTGACGACCACCGGGTGCAGCGGTGCAGCCCGCCATTGGGCAACTGCTTCGGCCAGATGAAAAGGAAGACGTGTCTCCGGCACACCGAATATATCGGACAGAATCGATCGGTTCCAATATAGTCCGGCGAACACAGGCCATGGACTTTCCTTGGCCTTTTCGAATAAAACCGGGTTGGCGCCGTGGAATTTGACCGCAACCGCGCCGAGTTCGAAACAGGGGTCGACTTCGGTTTTCACCCGTACCAGCCGTCGGTGTTCAGACAGAAAATCGACCACTCTGTTCAGATCGGACATGCCCCTGGCGGCAAGGTCACCGCATACATCCGCTTTGCGGCGTGTCCCTGTTTTCCGGATATGCCGGTTTTTGGTTTCCATACGTTTTGCCATTGATCTACTTGCCTCCCCAACGGTTCGGACGTCTTGCCCCATGCCTCCAATTCGAAAAATCGCGGCCGCGGCCTTCCAATCGGCTGATTCAAAGCAGAGCCCTGGGCAGATACAGCGCCATCTGAGGAAAAACCATCAGCAGCGCCAGACAAATCACATAGGCGACGAGAAAGATGGAAACCCCCCTGAAAATCGTGCCGATCGGAACGGTCGGCGCGAGCCCGCTCACGATGTAGACATTCACCCCGACAGGCGGCGTCACGGCACCCAGGGTGGTCACCAGGGTGATCACCACGGTAAACCACACCGGATCGTATCCCAAAGCTTGCGCCAAAGGAAAAAAAATCGGGATGGTAACCACCAGAAAGCCCAGGGCATCCACCAGACAGCCGCCCACCAGATAAATCAGCAACACGACAAGTAAAATCACCTCCTTTGGTACGTTCAGCGACGCGGCCCAATCCGCCAGTTCGAACGGCAGCCGGGTCACGGTTAGAAATTTGCCGAAAATCACCGCCCCGGTAATCAGCAGAACAACCATCGCGGAAATCCGAATCGTCTCCGCGACCGCGGATACAAACTCCCCTTTCGAAAGCTTTCTCCTTGAAATACCTATCAATAAGGCACCGAAAGATCCCGCGGCGCCGGCTTCGGTGGGTGTGAACCATCCAGCGTAGAGTCCACCGATAACCATCAGAAATAAAATCATGGCCTCGGCGACCCCCGATAAAGAGATCAGCTTTTCTCGCATGTCGGCGATCGGACCCTTGGGACCCAGCCCGGGATTCCGGATGCAAAGCCAGGAGACCGTAACGAGAAAGAGGGCCGTAAGAAAAACTCCCGGAACGATACAAGCCATAAAAAGCTGCGTGATGGACTGCTCGGTCTGGACGGCGATGATGATGAGAACCACGCTGGGCGGTATGACCACCCCCAGGGTTCCCCCGATCGCCACACTGCCGGTGCTCAGCGCCCGGTCGTAACCATAGCGCTCCATTTCGGGCAGGGAAATGGTACCCATCGTCGCCGAAGTCGCGGAATTGGAACCACAGATCGCTGCAAAGCCCGCGCTGGAGAGAATCGTGGTACTCGCCAGTCCACCCGGCAGCCTTCCGACCCATTTATACGCCGCATTGTAAAGCCTTTCCGTAATACCGGAATGGTAGGCCAGCTGGCCCATAAAGACGAACAGGGGAATCACACTCAAGCCGTAGGAAGAGAACTGACTCCAAACGTTGGTGGCCAGCATGTATATCGCGGCATCGGTGGAGATCATATAGGCGTTGCCCAGAAATCCGGCCAGAATCATGGCAAAGGATACGGGCATTTTGAGGGCCATCAGTACGAAAAGAAAAATTAGGCCTATAATGGCCACGGTGTTCGGATCCATCTATTCTCTTTCGATTTGCGGGGGCCGAAAATCCCGACCTGCACCGGCTATCTGCTAACCGGTTTGCCCCCAAAGAACTCCGCACAAGACTTTATGAAATCGACCAGCAACGCGAGGGTCAATCCCGCACAGCCCAAAGAAACCAGATAGACCCACGGATAGACGATGACCTTCATGGTCTCTGAAAGCGAGCCCGACTGCCTCAGAACGCCGGCATGGGCAAAGACATTCCAGGTGATGATCATAAACAAGGCCGTCGCGGCCAGATATACCAGCATGTTTATGACGCCACGAATTCTCGGCCGCAGCCGATTGAAAAACAGGTCGATCGCAACATGTCCCTGGTAGACTTGCGTGTAACCCAGGGCAAACGCCGTCGTCGCTGCGGCCAGCCAGCCGATGATTTCGACAGTTCCCGCCATCGGGCTGCCGAACATTCTGAACACCATTTCACCTACCGTAATCAACATCATCGCGATCAGGGCCAAACCGGCCACGAAGGCCAGACTCTTGTTCAGAATAGCGCTGATCCGGTCTAAAGAATCCAAGATATGACTCCTGTAACGCTGAAAGGATTCCCCGTCTGCAAAATTCGGGGCGATCCTTCAGCGTTTTGGGTGTTCAAAATTTGGGAAATTACTTGTATTCCTGGGCATACTTGTCCCTGAGTTGTTTGAGACGTTCGATAAATTTATCAGCGGGCAATCCCCGGGCTTCCATTTCTTTTTTCCAGTCTTCGACCATCGGGGCGAGCAACGCATCCCATTCGGCGGCTGTGGCGTCCGATAGCGTATGGACCTGAAGGCCGTGCTCTTTTTTTGCCCAGGCGATGGCTTCTCCCACATTTTGCTTATCGTGGTACTGCCCCGTCCAGATGGCCGACTCCACCGCGAGGTCGTCGATAACCTTTTTCACCTTGTCCGGTAGGGCATCCCATTTTTTCTTGTCCATCACCGCGGCAAAGGTGACGACCACAGTCGGGTAATCCAACACGTGATGCAGAAGTTCGGCCAGCTTGAAATCTTTCAGCACCTCGCGGGATGTCATGGTGCCGTCGATGACACCGGTTTGAACGGACTCCGGAACCATGGGCATCGGCATGCCGACGGGGGCGGCGCCCAGGGCTTTCAGTACAGGCACCCCCGTGCCGGCCGCCCGCAGTTTCATGCCTTTGAGGTCCTCGAGGCTCTCCACCGGGTCCCTGGACTGGATATGCCCGGGTTCGGTTGTAAACATGGTGATGATTTTAAATGGGTCATACTCGGCCGGTTTGAATTCCATAATGAGGTTCAACAGGGTGAGACTCGCCACGGTGGCATTCGGAAACTTGACCGGAAGGGAAACCCCCGACGTG
>JAHLLU010000317.1 GCA_020444005.1 archaeon | reverse complement strand
CATTTTATCCACATTGGCCTGTGGATGAAAATCATCCCCATCATAAAACGGCCAATCCAAAGCGGCGGCCAGCGCTTCTCCCACACTGGTTTTCCCACTGCCGGAAACGCCCATCACCACCATCGCCCGGGGGACTGAATTCTGATCTACCATTGCTGCACTCCTGACTCCATTATAAAGCAGCAACCTGCGCCAAAAACAGGGGAAAGTGGTATCCTCTCCCTATCAGACAAAGCAGAACCGTTTGAACGAAAGGAACCCGATGGCATACGAATTTAAACATCTCACTGGGGTGGACACCCACCTGCTGTACCAAACATTTTTAGCCGCCTTTTCGGATTATGTGCAGGATGTCAGCCATGTGACCGAACCCGCCTTTGTAGATCGTTTTACCCGCGGCGGGGTAGATTACAACACCTCCGTGGGGGTATTCCATCAGGGCGAGCTGGTCGGGTTCACCATGATCGCCCTGGACGAGTATAAAGGCGGGCCTTCCGCTTTCGATGCCATGACCGGGATCATCAAAGCGCATCGCGGCAAGGGGCTGGCAAAGGCCATTTTTGAATATGCCCTGCCAAAATTACGGGAAAAAGGTGTGGAAAACTTTTATCTGGAAGTAATCCAGAGCAACCAGGCTGGGGTGCGCGCTTATGAGAAAACCGGCTTTTCTATCGAACGGGAGATGGACACTTTTGGCATGCCTGCCGAGGCCAGCCCTCTGTCGCGCCCGGAAGGGTTCCCATTTACGATCCGCCCCATCGAGCGGAGCGATCTGTTCCAGGCCGCCGGTTTCTTCGATTGGCCGCCATGTTGGGAAAACAGCCTGGCAAGCATCCGGCGCATCCCCGACGAGGCAATCACCCTGGGCGCATTTGCCGAAGACGCTCTGATCGGAAGCCTGGCCTATCTCCCCTCTTCTACCTGGCTGCTCAATTTGGCTGTAGCCCCGGCCTACCGGCGGCAAAAAGTGGGCACTGCCCTGCTGGCCGAATTGCAAAACACACTTGGCTCGCAGTACATCCGGGTCAAGGCCGTCAATATGGACCATGCAGACATCGGTATGCGCCAGTTCCTCCAATCAGCTGGGTTCGAGTTCCTGCTCAACCAGTATGAAATGAAACTACCGATGCCCATATAGCTCATTTTTTTCGTTGGAGTGACAAGGGTATATGTCACTCCAACGTTTTTGGAGATGAAAAGCGCTAAGATCAGGGATTACGGATGCTGGGCAGGAACCAGAAAACTTGGTGGCTTTTAGCGGTAGTTTTTGCCTCCATATCGAGTGTGAAACTCACTTCCTCGCCTGCAAATGCAGACAAATCGATATTGATGGTTGTGATCTCCCCATCATACGTCTCTTGCCATTCACCCAACACCCCTGAACCACCGTTTTTCACACTATAAGAAAGCCGCATCACTACATTGCAGTTGGTACTATCATACAAGCATCCAATTTGGGCTACAAACCGGTCGCCTGAATGTATTTCGACTGCCGGGTAGATACCGCGGATACGTTCCTGCTGGGAGATATTCGCCAGGATGGCAGACTCATTTTCCCATCTACCGGTTTCCAATTGGAAGCTGTCGGAATATTGCACGTAGTCAGCAGATTCTGCGCTAGTGCCATTGCAGTAAAGGGTAGTTTCGTCATTCTTCCAGGTGGCGTTGCAAATGTGAGCGGCAAGGTCATACACATAAGAGGAGGATACCTCACTGGTCACTGTGATTGTGACTTCCAGCGGCGTATCTGCCCGGTAGCCAATCCCAAAGGTTTCGTCATTTCCAGCCTCTAGCAGCCAATAGCCCGTATACGTCCCCTCCTTAGAGGGAGCGACCATATCCACGGCAACATCAATCGTTTCGCCCGGTTCAACCCTTTCGTTCAACTTGGTGGTTTGCCCGGAAAGCATATTCCCGCTGTCAAATACAATCGTAAAATACTTTGTCCAGGCGCAGGTACCAATATTCATCAAGCGCCAGACCTTAGTAAACTGGGTGCCAGCTGTGATGGCGGCCCCATTTTCCACCGTCACATCGGCAATCAAATAAGCTGCGTAGCAGGCTGATGAGAAATAGATGGTGCCAGGACTTGATGAGCCGGAAGTAACCGACGTACTGGTGGGAATCAATGTGCTGGTAGGGATCAATGTATCGGTGGCAGTAGCCAAGACCGGTGTGGCGGTGGCGGTAGACGTGGCGGTAGGCTGGCTGGCGGCCGTTTCAGTCATCGCCGCCACCTGGGTAGCCTGCTCCTGAGTTTTCTCTGCCTGGTCAGCCTCCTGAGTCTGTTCAATATTTTGTGCCACCTGGGTAGCTTCTTCATCTACCTGGGTCGGTATGGCTGTGGGCTGCTCCGCACCGCAGGCGGCAAGCAGCGCGAATAAAGTAAGCAACGCGATTATTTCGAGAAACTTTTTCATTCCTTTTTCCTTTGAACGGGATCCTACCCGTTATTTGTGTTTATCCCCGCGACAATTACCTGGGCCATTCCCCTGTTTTGCCCCAGGGAGAAATTCGATAACACCGATTCCATCCTTGCCGGATTGTTCGAACCAAACGAAGTCCGTTATGCACCTGTTAAACGAAATGGAACCTTTAGAGGTTCCAGAAAACAGGTTGATTTTCCTTCGTTCGCCCACAGATGATGCCAACTATTGAAAGATGGGGTGGGTAATTTGATCAAACGAGGGCCAGACCGAGATAGTGAGCGCTTCGGCAGGGTTGGAACTGGCTGTGCAGCACTTCGGGATTGATGTTTTCCCCGTGGTTGGCCTACATGCGGGTGTAGATTGGGAAGGATTTTCTTTACAGAAACAAAAAGCGAATTTTCTCTCGATTGCCTTTCAGCGTTGTCCAGAGAGATACCGCGCGTCATTTTTTCCACAATGGATTGTGGATGGGATTGCTCCCCGTCGTAAAACAACCAGCCCAAAGCCCCGGCACGAGCTTTCCCCACGCTGGTCTTCCCACTGTCTGAAACACCCATCACGATAATTGTCCTAGGTGCTGCTTCTTGATCTACCATAGTTATATTATATTATATCTTTCTAACTCGGCGACCAGGTAAGAATCGCCGCCAAACCGCCTCTAATTAATGGGAAAACAATATAACCATCATTCTGTGGGAACAGCACAGAATTTGATTGATGATACAATTTTTATATCGAAACTTTGTTAAAACTAAGAGAAATGGAGGC
>JAHLLU010000261.1 GCA_020444005.1 archaeon | reverse complement strand
GGTGTGATTGAGCTTGACCAGTGGGAGAAAGCGATCACGGATGAAACCAAGGCGGTTATGATTGATCAACCCGGGTGGCTAAACGGATTCCTATATGATTTGAAGGCTATCGCTGAGATTGCTCATGATCATAGTGCGTATCTTGTGGTGGATGGTACCCAGTCTGTTGGTCAGAAGGTCTGGGATATTGATGAGACGGGGGTTGATTTCATGGCTACAAGCACATACAAGTGGCTTCTAGGTGGACCATACGCGAACACGGTTGGATACCTGTATGTCAAGGAAGAGCACATTGGTAATCTTCAACCAGACTATGTTGGCAGCCAGACACTACCAAAAGAGGAAGAACGTGCAAACCAAGAAGACGCCTTCACTATCTACGAGTTCAACCCAAGGAAAGACATAGGCGCGATTGAGGTTTATAACCAGAACCAGTTAGGGTACGTCTCGGCTGAAAACAGTATGAAGGTATTACTCAAGTATGGTGTAGCTAATGCTGAGAAGCAGATCAAGAAGGTTGACACCAAGATCATTGATGGATTACTTGAACATGGAGTCGATCTTCAGACACCAGTAGATGAAGACCGTCGCCTCTACCTAAACGCCTTAGTTCCAGACTATAAGACAGTATGCGCCAAGCTAGCCGAGGAGAAAGTTAGCATCAGTCCTCGTGTAGGTGGTCTACGGATTTCCCCTGCAGCATACAATGAGGTCTGGGAAGCGGAGGCGTTCGTGGAAAAGCTTTCTAAATTTCTTTAATTTTCTTATTTTTTTCTTCGGTTGCCTGTAGTATTAGAGGCCCAATTAGTGCGGAGAATATTATGGTTCCCAATACTACGGGAAAGACAAGGTTTGTGTATATATGCGGGTCAGTGAAAAAAACTCTCTCTGAGTCGTATAGGATAGGTAAAGTGGCAAAAACCAAGGCAGATGTACCCAGAGGATATGTCAACCTAAGTATCCTTGTCTCATGGGGGTCCAGATCAAACATTTTTCCCACCATAGATCCTGAGATAAACCTTAGTAGAATTATCATGGCTGTGAAAATGAGTCCAGCCCAGAGATAAGTTTGGGTGATTCTTACTATCATTCCAGTGTACACGAAGTAGTATGACTTGAGTGCAAAACTCAACTCACTGTTCACCTCGTTGAGCCGTGTGACATCCACTCGGGGAATATACCCCAGCCATCTACTCAATAATTTCGGGTTAGATATGGCGAAACCAAACATGAAACAAGCCATTGTACCTCCACCATTACCGGCGATATACTCTGCAAGATAATAGACTTGAAGAAGTATCGCTAGGGTGATCATATACTGGTTCTCTGTTAATCTCAGTCTGTGAAGTACAACGCTCCAAAGCATACCTAAAAAGAACCCAACGAGCGAACCAACTAAGAGAATAAAGAAAATATCCTTTACCGAGTCAATTGGACGAATATTACCATGAAGAGCAACCTCAATCAATGTTATTGCCATAATTACCCGGATGGGATCAACTATGGTAGATTCAAGAGTCATAATTCTCCAAACACGCTGATACCCATTATGACCCAATTGATCCCTGATACCTGCAACAGCTACCGTACTCAAACCACCGAGAATAGTGCCCAAAATTAATAACTCAATAATTGTAAAACTGGGAAAAACAAATGGACCAACTAATGCCGTACCGACTGTGATAAGGAAAAAAGTGAGTAACGTCAACAGAATGGTTTTGGGCAGTATATTGCCTAGGGTCTGAAAATCAATATCTACACCAGCGTCAAAGGTTATGAGTATGATGCTCAAGGCGCTGATAATGGGTGATACACCCTCAAAGAAATCAATGTTAATAATGCCGGTAATAGGTCCAAGTAGTGTACCGAGAACCAGCAGCCAGATGAGGTCAGGAACCTTGGTTTTTCTATAGATTAGACTGCTAAAATAGCTGATGAATATGACAGCGGAGATGAAGAGGAAGAAATCTTGTGGCGTTATGGTGTTTTACACCTAGATTTTGATCTGGATCACCCCTGATAAAGGTTAATGGCTACTGGAGTATGTGAAAAACAGTTGACGGAGCCTACGGCAGATACCTGAAGAAACTCTAAGGTTCCTTGAATCTTCCCCTGTACTCCTCTTCAGGGTATTTTAACCGGTTTTTCTCCAGCTTATCCAGTACAGCCTCGGTTAGATCAATGTCCAAGTCATTGCTAAGGAATAACAGGTAGATCAACACGTCTGCGACCTCCTCCTTGATACGAGTCATCTTATGCTGGTCCAGTTTCACAGTAGCTGCCTGTTCTCGTTCATTCCATAGGAACAACTCCAAGAGCTCTGAGGCTTCGATGGTTATTGCTGTGGCAAGCTCTTTTGGTAGATGAAACTGCTCCCATTCACGCTCACGCCTGAACTCTAGCAGTCGGGGTAGGAGACTCTCAACCGAATCAGTCAAGGCAATCACCTAGAGAGCTATGGTCTCGTATCCAGCCTCAAGATGCTTGAGGAGACTCGGATGACCCTTCATCTCACCACAAATAGACAACCCTTGCTCTACAGCTGAGTCATAGGCGCCCATCTTCTTGCTGCAAGCCATGCAGACACAGTCGATTACTCCTAGTTCTTTGACTTTCTTGTAGAGGCTGTGAAACTGGGCCTCTGGGTCTCCTAGTGTCTTGACTAGCTTTGTGGCGCTTCCCTCTATGATTAGCTTGACATCGTGTCCCTTTGTGTGCATGTCCTCAGTGTAGAGTAAAGCGTGGACGAAACACATGGGTTCCCCGTTAAATGCGAATATCGCGACTTTCATGGTAATTGATTGGGGTTTATGGGTTATAGCGTTTCTTAGACGCCGGTGGATACATAGCTGAATGTAGTGTCTCTCCATTTGTTGGGTAGTCTGCTGAAGATCACACCAGCGGTAGCTAGCAAAACGATTGATGCCCCATAGATAACCTGCACAGCCAATGTGGGTTTGAACTGCATCATCATGGACGCGATCTCGATAACCGTCAATGGCGGCACAACTATCGCAGTGAACGTGAGAACTGTCTTGGCTCCGAAGAACATGGTATTGGTCCAGAGCCCAGTAAGATAAGCAGTCACGGCTACCACGAATAGGCTTGTGCTAGCTGAGACTACTAGTCCCATGGGTATCATCTCAGGTTGTCCCTTGAGGACCCCGATCATGAACACGTAACCCACTGTGACGCCTGATGTTAGAATCA
>JAHLLU010000260.1 GCA_020444005.1 archaeon | reverse complement strand
CTGAGTTCCTAACCCTTTTACGTTTTTAACCTATTTTCTATTCAATGATTATCACGGTAGATGTTAAACCGGGTCAACGAGAGGAAAACGTTGAAGTTATCGAGGAAAACCATCTACTGGTACAGGTAAAGGCACCTGCTTCCAAGGGAAAAGCCAACAAAGCATTGATTAAGCTTCTGAAGAAACATTTTGGGAAACAGGTTTACCTAGTTTCGGGGCACACCAGTAACAGGAAGATATTCGAGGTTGAGGAATAACCTATAAACAAGCCTGTATTATGTTCCGTGAACGAATTTGGTAGAGGTTTTCCCCGGTTTACGGGCTGTACGGATCGCTGACGCTGATGGACTTGATACTGAGGTGTATATTCTTGAGTGTGATGGCGGACTTATTCTCATTGATGTTGGGTTTACACCAGAGTGCCATGTGAATATTCAAGCCGAGTTAGATAAAATGAGTAAGACATGGGAGGACATCAAGATGATCATAATAACCCATGCCCACGGAGACCACATAAACAACCTACCACAGGTCAAAGAACTCACAGGCTCAGAGGTCATTTGTGGAGACGGAGACGAGGAAGTACTGAAAGAACGTACCGGTATACCAGCTAATTTCTGGCTCGACACCGGGGATACACTAGGTGCTTGTGGCGGCATTGTATTCATCAAGGTACCGGGTCACAGCGATGGAAACCTAAGCCTGTATCTACCCAAATACAAGACGATTATAGCCGGAGATACAATCTTTGGAGACAGTGATGGCAACCTTGATGCGCCTCCAGAGAAGTACTGCAAGGATGTTGAGGCTGCGGCTAAGAATCTGAAGATATTGGCTGATTATGACTTCGATGCCTTGCTTTTATCGCATGGAAAGAATACTTTGAGTGGTGCTAAAGAAAGGGTGTTGAAGCTGATAGAGGCTTGCGCCTAACCTAGCTTACTGATAACGTCTTTTACTACTTGACCAACATCTACACCCAGTTCTTTTGCCTTGGGTGTAACAGCCTTTATCTTGGCATTGAAAACATCATCAAAACTTGATACTCCGCTAACCATTGCAGCTGCTACCTCAAGTTTTTCTGCTGCAGCCATGTTTAGGAAGCCGCACATTACAAATCCCTTGTCTCCTTTTACGAGAAGGAGTGGTGCTTTTGTGCCGGGGATCGTTGATTTCATGCCTTGGAAGCTCTTACCTTCGAATGTGAATTTCTCTATCTCAAACATTGTATGTCACAGAAAAAGCGGGTTTACGGGTATAAAAAATGGGGGATTACTCGTAGAAATATGGGAATGCAGTGAATATTTTCACGCCTAACACAAGGTTCTCGATGGTTACCCGTTCATCAGGCTGATGCGCCTGACCAGTAAGACTCGTACCGTAGCCTAGGCTCGGTATTCCAGCGATCTTACTTGTGCTGATACCATCTGTTCCGCCTGTGAGTATCTTCATGTTCACTGATTTGCCGGTAATTTTACCTATGATGTCTTTGAACTGGTCAGCGAAGCTGCTGCTCGGTGACTCATAATAGCCTGCTGTGTCCTCTGGTTTGTGTACTCTTGAGGGAACTATCTCTAATCCGGGTATTCCTGAGTCCTTTACGAGTTCTTTGATACGGTCAACTACCTTTGTTGGATGTGATCCGGGGGTTAATCTGATGTCGAACTCTGCTTCAGCGTAGTCCGGTACAACGTTGATCTTGACTCCGCCATTGATGATGTTGCAGGTAACCGATGGTGTGTAGAAGTTATGCTCCATTGCCTCAATAATCTTTGAGTCAGAAACCTTCATCATCTCCTTATAGTACTCGATGCTTCCCTCAACAGCAGGCTTCAAGTCCGCCGGGAAATCAAGCTCAAAGTCATCTATTTTCTCGACCCATGGCACACCATTGATGAGTTTAGTGATGGCGTTATCTCCAAGGAAAGGCGTTGAACCGTGGGCAGTCTGACCACGAGCCACCAATGTAACACCTGCTCCACCCTTGCACCCTAGATCTATGCTAGGTGCTTCGGGTCCTCCTCCGTTACCGTCTCCAATGATACAGATGTCTCCTTTGAAGCGACCAGTCTCAGCGAGCCAACGTGCTCCTTTACCTCCACCGATCTCCTCGTCACAAGTAAACCAGAACTCAACAGTGTTTTGGATAGACTCCATCTCATTAAGCAATCTTGCCGAGACCATTGCAGCTGCGCATGAGCCCTTCATATCGCTGCTTCCTCTTCCCCAGACACAGCCTTCGGCTATCTCACCGCTATATGGCCCGTATTTCCAGTTCTCGGGTTTTCCCTCTGGTACGACATCAATGTGTCCTACCCATAGAACCTTCTTTGATCCGGTGCCTTTGACTCTCGCCATGATGTTTGGCTTCTTAGGGTCATCGTAATGTATCTCGTTCTCGATTCCATGCTTATCCAGATACGCTTTGATGTACTCGACTACCTCATCAGTGAATCCATCAGGATGAGCAGAGTTGAACTGTACCAGTCCACTTGTTAACTCGGCAACCTCTGTTTCAGCTGCTTCAGCTAACGTGATTATCTTGTTTAATTCCATGGGGAAAAAGGGTGCTTCATGGTAGATAAGATTAAGGAATAGTCTGGTCAGCGATATGTGTCCTCAGACGGCTGCAGATACCCGGTAAAAGCTCACTGATAGGTAGCTCATAGGGACATCTTGACTCACAGACACGACACTGAATACATGTCTCGCCTTTCTCTACCGCATCAGTCATCCGCTCAGTGGTACCGGGGCGCCAGCCCATTCGTCGGAGAAACTGTTTCTCAGCCCTCAACAGGAAGGTGATTGGTATCTCCTGTGGACATGGTTGACAGTATCCACAAGCTCTACAGAAGTTGGTTCCAAGCTCCACCTTGTCCTTTTCTATGAGATCAAGCTCCTCCTTGGTAAGCGTTAAATCGCCTTCATAGATACTCCAGTTCTCCTCAACCTCAGCTATACTCATAACACCTGGAATAACCACGCCAACATCTGGGTTATTGAAAACATACTTCAAAGCAATGTTCGCGTTACTGAAGGCGCCTCCACCGAAAGGCTTCATGTTGATAATACCCACATTGTGTTTCCTGCATAATGGGAAAAGCTTCTCCGCTGGCTTAGGTGTCAAGTAGTTGAAAGGTATCATCAAGGTCTCGAATAATCCAGACTCTACAAGCTCCATGGATAACACAGGATCATGGCTAGTCACACTGATGTGATGTAT
>JAHLLU010000316.1 GCA_020444005.1 archaeon | reverse complement strand
GGTGCCATAGAAACTGTCATCAAAGATGGGTGCTTTCTCCGATTCACGTAGTAAAGCGTAGAACTCGGTCCAATCTGTGACTTCTCGATATTCTGTTGTCATCTTGCCCTTGAACTCATTTCTATTGACATTATCGATCCATGTCTCATAGTTGCTCCAAGCCACGGTGGTGTTCAGTATGTACCCTTTCCGCTCAAGAAACTCCACCTTTTCGATGTAGACCCTGCCATTAACCATCATCTGGGTGCCCAGAATCGCTGCGACAAAGATGAAAACCGTGCCAGTGATTAGCACCATCTTCTCTTTCTTGTAGTCTTTCTTCTTGAGGAACACCATATCTAACCCAGAGAACAGGGTATGGTTGAAAAAGGGTTAAGGAACAAAACAAGAGAATAAAAAAATAGAATAAGACTACTGCTTAGGCTCGTCGTCGTCATCAACGACACGGTAATCGGCATCAACAGTCTTCTTACCCGGCTCCTGCTGTTGTGGCTCAGGACCCGGTGGAGGAGTCTGGGCTCCCGCTGCTGCTTGCTGGGCTTCTGCGCTCGCCTTGTAGATGGCTTCTCCTGCCTGCTGTGAGACTTTCTCGAGGTCTTCCATCTTCTGTTTGATATCCGCGATGCTTCCATCCTTTATGGCTGTCTTCAATGCCTCTAGGCTGGTCTGGATGTTGCCTTTGATATCAGCTGGAATCTTGTCACCGTACTCGCCCAGCATCTTCTCTGTACTATACGCCAGAGTGTCTGCTTGGTTTCTGGTCTCGATCTCTTCCTTGAGTTGTTTGTCTGCTTCCGCGTATTCCTCGGCTTCCTTGACCATCCTGTCCTTATCAGATTCACTTAGCTTGGTGGATGCCTGTATCTTGATACTCATCTCCTTACCTGTGCCCAAGTCCTTGGCAGATACGTTCAAGACGCCGTCTGCGTTGATGTCGAAGGTTACCTCGATCTGGGGTACTCCTCTGGGTGCCGGGGGGATGCCTTCAAGGTTGAAGCTGCCTAGGCTGATGTTGTCTTTCGCCATGGCTCTTTCACCCTGCAGTACGTGAATGGTTACCGCTGTCTGCATGTCTGCTGCTGTGCTGAATATCTTTGTCTGTTTTGTTGGAATCGTGGTGTTTCTATCGATGATCTTTGTCAAGACGCCGCCTAGGGTCTCGACTCCAAGACTCAATGGTGTAACGTCAAGTAGTACGATGTCATCGATCTCACCCGCCAAGACAGCGCCTTGGATGCTTGCGCCGATAGCGACACACTCCATGGGGTCAATGCCTCTCTCCATCTTCTTACCGACTAGGCCTTCTACTGTCTTCTGGACCAGCGGCATCTTGGTCATTCCACCGAAGAGGATGAGTTTATCGATCTTATCAGCTGTTAAACCAGCGTCTCTGATTGTGCGACGTATAGGCTCTTTGATGCGCTCCACGATTGGTGCTGCGATCTGTTCCAGTTTAGCGCGGGTCATGGTGATGTGGAGGTTCTGTGGTCCATCCTGATTCATGGCAATATAGGGTAGGTCGATGTCCGTGGTCATGAGGTTGCTTAGCTCGATCTTGGCTTTCTCTGCGCCTTCTTTGAGCCTTGCCATTGCTTTCATGTCTGTGGTTAGGTCGATGCCTGTCTCTGCCTTGAACTCAGCCACTAGGTAATCCATGATTGCTTTGTCTACGTCGGCTCCGCCTGTCTGGGTGTCACCACTTGTTGATAGTACCTCGAATACTCCGCCACCAAAGTCCATGATGGTTGTATCGTTGGTTCCGCCGCCGAAGCTGAAGACAAGTATTTTCATGTCTTGGTCTGCCTTGTCTAAGCCGTAGGCTAGTGCCGCTGCTGTGGGCTCGTTTACGATCCTTGTGACGCTTAGTCCAGCGATCTCTCCTGCGTCAATGGTTGCTTGGCGCTGATTGTCGTTGAAGTGGGCTGGAACTGTGATTACTGCCTTGGTGACTTTCTCGCCGAGATAAGTCTCGGTGTCTCGTAGAATTTTCTGTAGTATGAATGCGCTGATCTGCTGTGGGGTGTAGTCTTTTCCCTGTAGCGTGATCTTTCGGTCTGTACCCATGTGGCGTTTTGCCTCACGGATGGTTCCCTCTGGGTTGGTGATCGCCTGTCTACGGGCTGATTCGCCTACTAGTAGTTGTCCTTCTTTTGTGAAGGCTACTACGCTGGGGAACATCTTTCCCGCTACTGTTGGACCCTCTGCGCTGGGGATCACTGTGGGTTTTCCACCCATCATTACAGCTGCTGCGCTGTTTGTGGTTCCTAGGTCAATGCCTATGATTTTCTCTCGTTTTGTTTCACTCATCTTGATTATCCTCTATCTTAATTTCTACAACATCAGGGGCTTTCGCCACCTTTACCACGCTTGCTCTGAGCACTTTGTCCTTGAACATGTAGCCGCGTCTTATCTCCTCGGCAACACAGCCATCGGGTACGTCAATGGTCTCGACCTCCATTATGGCTTCATGCTTGAATGGGTCGAATTTCTCTCCGACAGAGTCTATCTGTTTTATTCCCTCTGATTCGGCTAGTTTCAGTAGCTTGTTGTGAACCATCTTGACACCCTCTACCAGCTTCTGTTTCTCCGCATCTCGTGTGCTTAGAATCTCAAGCTCGTCAATTAGCGGTAATAGTTTCTCTAGTAACTCGCCGTTGGCTCTTTCGATTACCTCTCCTAAGCGTTTCTGGTTTTGTTTTTGTACGTTTTCTAGGTCCGCCTTGGTGTACTTGAGTTGGTTAAGGTATTTTGATCCTTGTTCCGCTGCGGTTTGTAGTTCTTTTTCTAGTTCTTCGACGCGTTTTTCAAGCTCTTTTTTGGTTGGTTTCTTTGGTGTCATTTCATGGTCCTCGGTGGTTATTCTTTGTATGCTGTACGTTGTAGGTTTATTTTCGTATCGGTATGTCATAAATATGACGTAATGTATAAATTTATTGAATTTAGACGGCGAAATCCGCCACACTGTACTCTAAAACACGGCTCAAGTCGCCTGATTTAATCTCCACACCATAGAGGTGATTGCCTGAACCAAAATTCAACTTTTCCAAATCCAACACTCGCTTATCCACAAATACAGGAACATCGAGCAACAAGGGACAAACAGCCCCTGCGTCAACCCTAGAAATCTTCTTTACCTCATCTCTGGATGCAATGCTGGATTTACCGATTATAGTTTTCAGCTTCTTGAAATCGATCTGGTCTGCTCCACGGAGAAATAACCCATGGTATTGGTTC
>JAHLLU010000259.1 GCA_020444005.1 archaeon | reverse complement strand
GGCGCCAAGACTATCCTCTGGAACTCACCATGAGCACCATAAACTGCAAACAAAAGATCACTCTGCGCAGAATAAGTGGCAAGTCCTGTACTGGGTCCCGGGCGTTGACCCAGCATTATCACCGCCGGTGATTCTGTCATAGCAGCTAAACTGAGAGCTTCAGTCATGAGACAGAATCCACCCCCAGATGTTGATGTCATGGCGCGTAAACCAGCATAGGAGGCTCCTACCACCATGCACATCGCCGCTATCTCACTTTCGGTCTGAATAACCGCAGTATTCGTCTCCACATCATGTCCCGTAAAATAATGTAGAACTGGACTTGCTGGGGTCATAGGGTAAGCGGAGTAAAAGTTACATCCCGCTGCAACTGCTCCGAGGGCTACGGCCTCATTTCCTGTTAGCCACATTCGTTCAGGACGTTGTCCTGCCTCCAAGCCGCAACTGAACCCATAATCAAACTCGATAACATACTCCCAACCCTTGCTGACAGCGTCATGATTCATCGCTATGATCTTCTCACGACCCTCAAAGGTCTCAGCGATAACCTCCTCAAGATAATCCACATTTAACCCAATCAAGGCAGCAGCGGAACCCAAAGCAACAGTATTCCGCATGATATCTGGTCCGCCTAGCTCCTCGACAACCTCTGTCAAGGGAACCGGGTAATACTGTATGTCTTTTCGCGTGAACTCGCTTTCATCAATATCCGTCTTCGCGTCATAGATGATGCCTCCACCGCTGTTTATCTCATCTTGATGAAGCAGAATAGTCTCCTTGTTTAACGCTACAACTAGGTCCGGTTTCTCCAGTATGCTTGTGACTTTTCTATGACTCGTCCTGATAGTATAGTAGTTGTGTCCTCCTCGGATTAGACTCGGGTAATCAATATTTCCAAAAGCATAGAAACCAGCACGCATCAAGGCTTTCCCGAGAAGCATCCCGCTTCTTCCCACGCCTTGTCCCGCCTCACCGCCGATTCCTATGTTTACTGTATCATCAATTAATCCTGTGCAACTCATGTTTATCACAATTAAAACTAATATGAGATGGGGAACCTCGGTTTTTAAACCGTTACCAATAGCTGCAAATACCCCCAAGACCAATTCAGAAAACCTTTAAAACCATTGACACGTGCAATCAAGGGATAGGTGAAAGATATGCCTACAATTACAATATCAGATGCTTGTGACGGAGACGGAGTCTGCGTCGATATATGCCCAATGAACGTATATGATCTAGTCGACAACAGAGCCGTCCCAGAGAGGGCTGACGACTGCATCATGTGCATGGCATGCGTAAACGCATGCCCAAACCAGGCAATCACAGTCGAGTAAAACTACTCGATTTTCTTATTTTTTTTAACTTCTACGCACAGCGATAGCCCTGACTATGTCAGCCGTGTTCTCGCACCAGTCTGCAACGGTCTCTATTGCGTCAAAGAACTCGTTTAAGAGAATGAGGCTGCCTGTGCTGAAGTCTGGGAACTCTAGGGTCGCAAAATGGCTTCTAATCTCTCCATAAAGATCATCCACAGTCTCCTCCAACATCTCAACCTCGTCAGCTAGACTCAGAGCCTTCAATGGATCTTTGGGTAATGCCTCGATGGCCTTGGTGAGTACAATAACACAATCTACATCAGCCTTAACCATGTTCAGTGTCTCTGTCTTTATCTCATCCGGCGCCTTCTCAAAGGGTATACTGTTGAGTATTCTTCCGGCTTCCTTGCTCCAGTCGGCTATCCAGTCTACCGCGCGGACAAGCTCCATGAGGTCATCTCTTTCCTCGGGGAACATTTCGCTCTTTGTAAGTTCTTCAACCATGCTTCGGCGGAGTTCGTCTGCTTCCATCTCCATCCTGCTTAGATCAAGGAATGATGTTTTGCATCCTTCAAGGTTGCATTCAGCTGCATGCTCTACCATCTCGTGTAAGCTGACGACTGCATTTTTTGTTAATTCTAGGTGTTTTTCTACCATTACTAGTACATCTTCGCCCCTTTTGGGAGCAAACCAGCCGAATAATTTCCTTGACATTTACTAACCACATTATTTCATGCAAACTAATGTATATAGGTTCTCTTCATTTTCACGTCATTATGTAGTAATACACGATAATTGATGCAGGAATAACGTGGAAAAGAATCGCCACTATTAGTGTAGTTCTTGGATCTTTTGATACATATGTAGCAGCTTTCTGCGTAAGTTTAGAGAACGGCTTCAATAATGGGAAGAAGATTATTGCGCCTACTAAATTAATCGCGAAGTGAACAAGCCATACACCTAATCCAATTGGGTCTCCTGTCGCCAGAGCAGCAATCAAAACATCAAAAACGGTTCCAATGTTAGCCCCAAGAATGTATGGCAGAATATAGTAATCGGCTTTGATTACACCACTAGTTGCCAAAGGAACAAGCAGCGATACCATAACTGTCGTACTAGGAACCAGTAACGTAAAGAGGAATCCAGCTATGAAAGCCCTTTTTGGACGTGTAAAGGTTGATCGGATGAGGTTCCAGCTTCTAGGCATACTGAATATAGCCGTCATATATTTCTCAACAGCACCTAACGCAACTATCAACATCAGTCCACCAATAACTAACCCAGACCAAGGCGGAATAACCTCAAGCAATGGATCAACCCATGGGGTTACAACATCCAAAAGATCTGGTACAGCGGATAACCAAGGTACCTTAAGGAAGACTTGACTTCCCCTCTCCGCTATTCCTGTAAATGTTCCGAAGAAAAGCTCGAGGGGATAAAAGAGTATCAAAGTGAATAGATTGTAGAGTACATGGCTCATTGTCACATTGAAACTAGCCTGAGATTCCCCTTTCCCTTTCATTTTCTCCAAGATAGATATTAGAAAAGGGGTAACAGTTGTACCCATCTCGGCACCAATAATAGCTGCAACAGAGAGATTGAGAGGCATTACTCCTGAGGAAGTAAATGCTACAACTATTGAGTCAAAAGCCCCACTACTGTGCAGCATCGCAGTACTTATCCAGCCCGCGAACACCGCGCTAGTCGTATCGCGGATAAGCAGTACAATTCCTCTTGCTAGTGCAACGCCCATTATTTTCGCGCTAGACTTGATTAAAACTATCGCTGAAACAAAGAAATATACTGCGACTATTGACCCAATTGCGTTCTTGGCTGTATTACTCAAGTTGAGCATGTATCACCTTGAGTATAGATAAAAGGATAATTTACGTATTTTATATATATCTATATAGAAAATATTTTTCCAT
>JAHLLU010000258.1 GCA_020444005.1 archaeon | reverse complement strand
CTATTTCTTTGACGTTTAGGGACTCGTCTCTGAGCATGAAGACTATGCGTCTTCTTGTCTCGTCTTCTAGTAGTTTGAATGCTTGTCTGTTGATCTTTTTTACGTGGGGTTTTGGTTGAGCTTCCATTGATATTAAAATGATTGTTTGAATATAAAAACTGTATTTTAACATTAAAACGAGGTTGCTTTATAGTTCTATGGTTTAACCGTATTTGATAGTATATGAGTTCAGAGAAACGAGGCAAGTTCCTCCTCGTAGATATAACTCACAACAATACAAAGGCAATACTCATTGAAGAAAACAAGATAACAGGCAAATCAAAATCACCCACCACAGTAGACGAACCCACACTAGACGTAACACGAGGCGTACAAGACGCCATAAGACAAATAGAAACCGAGAAAAACATCAAACTAACCACCAAAAACGGAGTCAAACAGGGCTTCAAACTACTCTGCAGCAGCAGCTCCAGCGGCGGACTCCACATGATAATCACAGGTGTAATCGGCAACATTAGTGGAGAAAGCGCACAGAGAGCAGCTCTAGGCGCAGGCGCACTACTGATTGATACTTTTAGCAAGGATGACAAACGTCCACCTTACAAGAAGATAGCGGCGATGCGTCAATCTAAGCCTGATATATTGTTGATGAGCGGCGGTACGGATGGAGGAGCTACAAGTCAAGTATTGGAGATGGCGGATGTCATTAAGAAGAGCGATATCAAGCCGAGATATGGCACAGAGTATAATCTTCCTTTGATTTACGCGGGTAATGTCTCTATTCAGGATCAGGTTGACGGTGTTCTTGGTGAGAATGGGTATGCTTTGAAGATGGTGGAGAACGTCAGACCATTGATCAACAGAGAGAACCTTGGACCAGCTAGAGAATCCATCTACGATGCCTATATGGAGCACGTGATAATTCATAGCCCCGGGTACACGAAGCTAGCGGAGTGGACAGATGAACGCATCGTGCCCAGTCAGGCGATGGTGGGTAAGATGCTCTACGAGTATGCTCAGCAACAAGGAGTGAACTTGCTTGCTGTGGATATTGGCGGAGATACTACTGATGTTTATTCTGTTTATAATGGTGTGTTTAACAGGTCGCTGAACGCCGGAATCGGGTTAACCTATGGCATCGGTAATATCGTGAAGGAGGCTGGAATCGATAACGTACTCAGATGGCTTCCATCATCCTTTGAGGAACGAAACGTGAGAAACATCATCGGAAACATGATGATCAAGCCACACGAGAAAATAACCTCAGAAGAACGAAGAATACAAGCAGCCATAGCACGAGAAGCCATCAAGCTAGGAGTAAATGGACACAAGGCGATAGCCCAACGACTCAAGGGAGTGGTAACAGAGCGTACGCTCAGTGATATGTTTGAGCAAGCCTTGGAGCCCACCTTACTGAATATGATGAAAACACAGTTGGTAGTAGGCAAAGGTGACGCCTTCAAGAATCAGACCATCGAGGACTCCACAATGATACTACTAGACTCGTTACAGCCAGAAGGCGTAACCGAACTATATCTTGACCCTGAAAACATGGCAGCACCACTGGGAAGTCTTGTGGATCATGACCGTTTGACAGCGTTGGATCTTTACGGTGATTCACTGGAGTTTATTGGAACATGTATAGCTCCTAGGGTGGAGCTCAAGACTGAGAAAGATGCTCTACGCATAGACTTTGTGGATGCTGATGTGTCTCATGTCTTCAAGTATGGAGAACTCACAGTGGTGCCCATGAAGTCCACAGAGATTGTGGAGGCTCAGATTGTACCTTATCGGCTTGATGTAGGTGCTGGGCGGGGAAAACCCATCAAACGAAACATCCGCGCTGGGAAACTTGGTCTCATAGTTGATACTCGTGGAAGACCCATGACTCGGTACAGACAGACTGTGAAGCTTTTGCCCTTTGAGGCAATAGGGAGGGAATCCTAGTGGAAAAAGTAACCATCGTTAAGGAGCGGCGAATCCCCACCAGTGGAGAAGTGTATGTAGAGGTCGGTGAAACCGTCACCCCGGATACCTTGATCGCAAAAGGCATGGTGCCCAGTCGAGAGATACATGAACTACGCCTCTACAGAAACCTGAACATTGACCCTGAGACTGTGAAAGACCATATAACGAAACATGAAGGAGACCCTGTCGAGAAAGATGAGGTGGTGGCTATTGCCCGTAGCTTTTTTGGGCGTCAGACAAGAATGGCGCGTTCCCCCATAGATGGCGTAATCACGGATTTCTCTGAGAAAACCGGTAGGATGATGATAAAGGGTCACCCTGTGCCTGTGGAGGTCTATGCCCATATCCCGGGGATAGTTCAGGAGCTATACGATGATGAAGGAGCTAGAATTGAGACACAGGGATATCTGCATCATGGTTTATTCGGTGTAGGCGGCGAGACCCACGGTAAACTAGCATTAGCAGTGGAATCAGGGGATACTCCATTGACTAGCTCTGAGATCAAACAAGAGCACAATGGCAAGATACTGGTAGGTGGTAGCGTAGCTACTCTTGATGCTCTCCGTGAGGCGGTGAAACAGGGCGTTAAGGGTATAATTGTTGGAGGTATTGATCAGAAGGACTTGACGTATTTCCTTGGTTATGAGATTGGTGTCGGTGTCACTGGTGGCGAGACTGTTGGATTAACGTTGATCTTGACGGAGGGCTTCGGAGTTAATCCCATCGATGATGACCTGTATGAGTTCTTTATGGCGCATGCGGGTGGACTGGCTTGCATTGATGGTACTACTCATATTCGGTCTCGTAGCATGCGCCCGGAGATCATATTTCCTAATCTTTCTCTGTGAAAACCTATTAACCCCTAAACCATCTTATTGCCCTTAGAGAGACTTTGACGGTAGATATTGTCATAAAGAACGGATTAACGGTACTCCCAAGCGGGATCACACAATCAAACATTGTAATCGATAAAGGAAAGATCATCGGAATCGTCAAGAGCAACGAACCCAAAGCAGACAGGGTTATTGACGCAACGGGTAAGGTGGTTCTTCCCGGAATGGTGGACATGCACGTACACCTCAGAGACCCTGGTTTCCCTGAACGTGAGAACTTTGAGTCAGGTACAAGGGCAGCCGCTGCTGGTGGCGTAACCACGGTTATTGATATGCCAAACACTGTTCCAGCTACAGTAACCTTGAAGGCGTTTAACGAGAAGAAGGCGATAGTCGATAAGAAGAGTCTAGTAGACTATGGTTTCATCGGTGGAGCCGGTGAGGTAC
>JAHLLU010000257.1 GCA_020444005.1 archaeon | reverse complement strand
TATATGGAGACATTGATGACCCAGAACAACGAGTACTCAGAGGCAGCTAGGGTCATCGGCGGCTTGAAGATGGGTACAAGCCTCTACAGTGAGCCTTTGAAGCTTGTGCAGCGGTTGATGAGCGTCCAGAAGCGTCTTAAACGGAGCGAGGAGCCAAGGGATGAGATCAGCAGAATCATATTGAATGTCTTGGCGATTCATGGGTCCCAGAACGTTAGTGGTCTTACTCGTGAGGTTCAACGTGAGAGGGGTACTGGGAGCCGTGTGACTATACGTAAGAAGCTGTTGGAGCTTGTGGATGAAGGTTTGGTGGAGAAGGCTGAGGGTCATGATTACCAGCTTGTCGAATGATCTTACAGATACATAATAAGTAAAATTCTTAGTCATTTTTATTCAAGGCTATTCTAAGGGATATTCGTCTTCATGCATTCTCTGTGTTTTATAATTTGAGAAAATACCAAATTCATTTTGGAGTTGTAACATCTGTTTTTGATGTTCATCATTCCATACGGGTAAATCAATACGACAAAAATCATAAGACGCAAGAGGAGCTATTTTCATTTCTGTTGCTATGCCAATTACTTTTGTGTTTTCTTTGAATATCCCTCTAGCTACAAAACAACATAGTCCAAGAAGGCTTCTTCTAAATTGTCTAGGTTCAGGGTCATCATAAAATAGAAATACAATCGTAGTAGTATCAGCTTGTATAATTCTTCGAAATGAATTTTTTTCAGACTGAATATGTGCTTGCTTATGTGCCTCAAAAAAAGCTTTGCTCAAAGCGCGTCGATGGAATCTATCGAATCTCGCTAATTCTCTAGCAATTTCAATATATTCAGGTAGGCCTGAAGTATGAGCTGTGTTTATTATACTATCCCAACCATAACTGATATAATCCTCAGCTTTTTTTCGTTGATATTGCTCACGTTTTTGAAGGTCTTTCCATATTCCCTCTTCAAGTATAATTACATCTAAATCAAATAACGAATCAAACTTTCTTTCGTTTAATAGATAATATCCGAGTAATTCTTCTTCCCCACCAGTAATAACAATATTAGTATTATGAGAAAGGAGTTCTTCCTTTTTTTCTAAATAATCGATAAAATCTTTTATTGTATCTAATTCAGAAAGTATTATTTCAGTAAATTCTCTAGTAAAAGTATGAATTATTTTCTTTTTATAGATCTCTACCAGATTAAAATAATCTTCACCTTCTCCTAAAAGCGCAGAAATATAAAAAACACGTTTTATTGAGTTAGAATCTAATTTTTCACAGCCTCTTCTTGGGTTTGTTAATTCAATGGTGAATCGATTATTCAAAATACGGTTGCCAGCTGTGACTGCTTGCCTTATATTTTTCCGTACCTGACTTTCCTTATATTTACCATCTTTGTTGAGTTTTAGGTCTTTAACTTGCCAAATAATGGCTATATCATCAAAAACAATTAAAAAATCACATAATTCTTTACTGTTTGGTAAAAGAGGATTATTGTAACACCAATCTTCAAGAAATGTTTTCTTGCCCAATTCTTGAACAAATTCTTCAGCCCTCCTTCCTTTAAGATAAAGCTGATAACCTCGGTTATTTGATGTGCTTTCTGATGACACAGATTATATAATAAAAGGTTACATTCAAATCTTTTCCACAATTAAATGAATGTTAGTTTTTTAGAATAAAAAAGGTATTAATATGTTTAACAGTCACACCTTAAGTGTGAATATTATATGAATACAAAAGAAAATGCGACCAAAGAGATAATTCATTTCTTACATTCAGATGAGGAAACATTGTTACTAACTGGGACTCATCAAAATGTTAAACACACACTTGCTTTGGAATGCGTATTATCATTTTATCCATCTAGTACGCTGTTATTTCGTACAGGAAATCGAAATTTTGAAGACTTTTTAAGTCCCGTTATAAAAATAAATCAGAGGTTTAAATCAGGATTTCCATATAAACTGATGAATAATCATGTGTTATATTTAGATACTGTAAATCCTGCATCATGGAGTAAGACACCAACATCTATTGATGTAGCAATTGTTTATCCAATTAATGCATTGAATGAGATTGAAGGCGATAGGGTTGTTAATGACATTATTAGGAGAAAAGCGAAGAAAACACTTCTAGTTAGTTGTACAGACAATAAAACCTACGATTGGACGGAGCAGTATCAACCAACAAAAGTAGTATACGATGCAGAAGCGGAACGTCCCAGTTATCATCAAGAAATGTTAAAAATTACTGATAAAAAAAATGCCCCATTTTTTGTTCATAACCTTCCTCAGTATGCTAAATCAACACCTCATGAATATTTAGTGAAAATATTATGCCGAAATTGTGGAAGTACTAGATGGGCAAGAATGAATACACCATTTACAGGAAAAACAGCAATGAGAGAGGCGAACTTTGGAGAACTAGAAGCTATATGTCTGAAATGTGGTTACAGAGCTACTGATAATTATAATTGGAGTAGATAGTAAAAATGAGGTTAAAGATGTGAAGTATGTTTATCTCAGTTATTTCAAGATGACACAGGAGGCGTTCCAGTCATATCTTGAGGACGCATCTGTTGTCCCTGACTGGATGGATAAGGTAAGGGAAATCTGCGAGAAACATAAGGTGAAACTGATTATACTTGGTAGCCCCTATGGGTTGGAGGAGCAGCTTGTCGTGGGAATAGAGACTGATGCCGCTGTGGATGAGTTCACGAAAATCAAGACCGAGCTATATCAGATCGACACCGGGTTCATCGAGTACTCCAAAACAACCATCATAATCCAATAACCCAATTTTTAGAGAGTCTTTTAACCCAACCAAGAGGCATGTATGAGTATGAGCGAGATTCGGGTAGGAGACATAATCGCTGCTCCGGGTGAAAAGAAACGTGGAACATTAACCGTACCGGGGAGCCATGATCCAGATTATAACCCAAAGATAATAATTGTTAATGGCGCTAAGACTGGAAAGACGCTGGTTATTACTGGCGGTGTTCATGGCACGGAGTTTGCGAGTATCGAGGCTGTTACTCGTTTCGCTAACAAGCTTGACCCATCAGTCATGTCTGGAGCCGTAATTGTGGTTCCTGTGGCTAATATACCTCAGTTCAGGGAGAGAACCCAGTTCATCAGTCCGGTTGATGGCTTGAACCTTAACGACTCTTTCCCCGGGAAAAAAGATGGCTCATTCACAGAGCGCCTAGCCTACGCATTGTTTGATGTGATACGCCTTGGAGATGTCTACATTGATTGC
>JAHLLU010000256.1 GCA_020444005.1 archaeon | reverse complement strand
AGTCACCTGCAGCATCGGGAAAATGCTGGAGGTCCGTGGATACAAAGTAACAGCCATCAAATGCGACCCATATCTGAACGTGGACGCAGGCACCATGAACCCCTACATCCACGGGGAAGTATTCGTTCTAGACGACGGCTACGAGGCAGACATGGACCTAGGCACCTACGAAAGGTTCCTAAAAGGACCATTCTCACGACTCAACAACGTGACCAGTGGACAGGTCTATCAAGAAGTAATCAAAAAAGAGCGCGAAGGCGGATACCTTGGACGATGTGTCCAGATCATTCCACATGTAACTGATGAGATACAACGACGCATTAGACTTGTTGGTGAGGCATATGACGCTGATATTGTACTGGTTGAGATAGGGGGCACCGTTGGTGACATCGAGGGGCTTCCTTTCCTTGAAGCCATCAGACAATTGAAGAACGAGGAGGACAGAGAGGACACATTATTCGTGCACCTGACTCTTGTTCCTGTTTTGAATGCTGTTGGTGAGCCTAAGACCAAGCCGACTCAACACAGCGTCAAAGAACTAAGAGCTATTGGTTTGGATCCTGATTTAATTGTAGCTCGTACCGAGTTTGGTAGACTGGATTCTGCTACAAAGGTCAAGATCGCGAATACTTGTAGCGTTGAGACGCAGGCTGTGTTCAGCAGCATTAACGTTCCTACTCTCTATGAGTTGCCATTAGAGCTTGAGGACCAGAACATGGGTGATGTCATCTGTGATTATCTTGGATTAGAAAAACGGAAACCAGACTGGGCTGAGTGGAACCAGATGGTTCGTACCTACAAGGAGCCCACCGACGTTGTCAAGATCGCCATGTGTGGAAAATACGCCGAACTCGCTGACTGCTATGTAAGCGTAAACGAGGCTCTACGTCACAGTGCGGCAAAATCTGGATGCAAAGTGCAGATTGACTGGATCGAGACCGAGGTATTTGAGGATGACATCAAGCAAGCAAAGATACTGGACACGTATGATGGCGTCATTGTGCCCGGAGGCTTCGGTTTAAGAGGCGCAGAGGGCAAGATTATCGCCATCAACAGAGCCAGAACACATGACACACCATTCCTAGGCATCTGTTACGGGTTCCAGTTAGCCACAGTAGAGTATGCAAGAAACATGGCTGGATTTGAAGGAGCCCATAGCACTGAATGCGTACCAGAGACCCCTCACCCGGTTATTGATTTGCTTCCCGAGCAGAAAGCCATCAGTGAGATGGGTGGCACCATGAGGCTCGGAGCCAACAAGGTCGAGGTTGATGAGGGTTCACTAGCTGCAACGCTTTATGGTTCAACAAACATCAGAGAGCGTCACAGGCACAGGTGGGAGGTAAATGAGGAATACTATGATGCCTTGGAGAAGGCAGGGGCTCATTTCACTGCTGTAAGCAAGGAGAAGAAACTCAAAGAGATACTTGAGCTACCTGACAGGTACTTCTTCTTGGCGACCCAGTTCCACCCAGAGTTCAAGTCAAGACCATGGGAACCAAGTCCACCCTACTATGGCTTTGTAAAGGCTGCCTATGATAAAAAAATGGGCAAGCCTAAGCCTGAATTCTAAAAATTATTTTTCGTAGACTATTTTTCCGTCTACGATGGTTTTGAGGACTTTGATGTCTTTGATTTCCTCGTGTGGGATAGTTAAGATATCCCTGTCGAGTACAATCAAGTCAGCAAATTTACCAACCTCAAGACTACCAACCTTATCCTCGTCCTTACCAAGATATGCTCCGTTCCACGTGTAGACCCTGATGGCTTCCATTGGAGTGATACTTTCCTCCGGGCTCACAACCTGTCCGTTACTGGATTTACGGGTCACAGCCTCGTATATCTGGACAAAGGGGCTATAGTAAGTTACTGGGCAGTCACTGTTGCCACCAGCGATAATCCCCATCTCCTGCATGGTCTTATGCGGATGTAGCCATCTTGCACGTTCTGGTCCAAAGTTCTCCGCGTACTGGTCCCCGAGACCATACATGTACCCGATGCTACTGCTTGGAGTGACCCCTAGCTCCTTAATGCGTTTCAGTTGTTTAGGGGTACACAGACTGTTGTGCTCGATCCTGTGCCTCATATCTGGGACTGGATTCTGTTTCTGAGCTGCCTCGATAGCGTCCAATGCGGCATCTACGCCTCGGTCACCGATGCTGTGGATGCTTACCCTGATTCCAGCGTTATGCGCCTGCAAGACTTCTTTGTTGATGATCTCAGGTTCGGTCATCCATAGTCCAAGACCACAAGTGCCCCTATGCTGATTCTCATAGACACAGCATGTGCCTCCTGCACCTGAGCCATCACCCATTATCTTGATACTCATTACTCCAAGCCAGTCATCACCAAAGCCACTCTCGATACCTGCAAGCTCTAATGCGCTCAATACGTCACTGGTTTCTTCCCTAGTGATACTAACCATGAGCCGCATACGGACCTGCCTGATACCTTCGTCAAGTAGCTGCTTGTATGCCCTTATCCCATTCTTATGACCACTAGCGTTGTGAGTGCTCGTGACGCCCCACTCGCTAAACTGAGCCACAACATCCTTGTAACTCTCCCTAAGCGCCTCTACGCTGTACTCTGGAATATGATCCCTTACTACCCCTGTAGCGTTCTCATAAAGAAGCCCTGTTAGTTCTCCTTTCTCGTTGCGCTCCATCTCACCACCCGGTGGATCAGGAGTGTCATCGGTTACACCCACTACCTCGAATGCTTTACTATTCACCAATGCTTGATGCCCTGTGTCTGATACTATGAACACAGGGTTCTCTGGAGCTACCTCGTCTAGCTCCCAACGGGTGATATGTCTGTTTTCTTCAAGTTTACTGTCATTGAAGTTGGCTCCTCTAACCCATTCTCCGGGTCTGAGCTCCTTGGCTTTTGCTTTTATTAGATCTAGTATCTCGGGTATGTTTTTGATAGGTGGTGCTCTGCAATCTATCTCTAGGTTTCTTGCCGCGATGTGGCTTGGGTGGGTGTGGCTGTCGATGATGCCCGGCATCACTGTCTTGCCTTTTAGGTCTATGATCTTGGTTTCAGGTCCAGCGAGCTGTTTGATCTCCTCGGTGGTTCCTACTGCTTCGATCTTGTTTCGATAAATTGCGATGGCTTCAACGACTCGATCATCTGGGTCAACAGTGATGATTTTGCCGTTGATTAACGCCATATCAGCGTATATTACCAAATTAGTTCACACAAGAAATACACAGTTATTGGTTAAAAGACATGCCAGAGGATGGGGGATGGTGGGCTGAATCACCGGTTGGACTGGTGAACACCATTC
>JAHLLU010000255.1 GCA_020444005.1 archaeon | reverse complement strand
GTTGAAGGTACTGATGAAGAGATCCAAGAAACCTTGGAGCTAGTTGAGTCCATAAAAGGCGAACCCAGATACCTCCTGTAAACCGGAGCCTAAGGGCTCAGACCCTTTTATTATTGACCCGTTTTAATGTAGCTGTTAACCCGGCTAATGATGAACAACAGCTCATAGACCCTGATGTAATTAAACGGTTCACAGAGTATAGTGGAATCCAACCAGATGAAACGGTTCTTGAGATTGGACCCGGAGCAGGAAACATAACAGAGTCTTTGTTGCCTCATGCTCGTTATCTAATCTGTATTGAGAAGAACCAGAAATATATCCCAATACTGGAATCACGGTTCAAAGACGTTGATAACATTAAGATCATCAACGATGATGCGTTGAAAACCTATCTACCAAAACACGATAGACTCGTCTCAAACCTACCCTACATGATTAGCGAGGCATTCTTCCAGCGAACCCTCCGTCTAGGCTTCAAATCAGCAACATTCATAGTACCAAAAGGATTCGCAGAAACACTACAAGCAGAACCCGGTGAGAAATACACCAAGCTCTCATGGCAAGCACAGTTATTCTACGATATAACACAGCATGAGGAGGTATCATCTGACGCATACCTCCCTGAGCCACGCGTATCAACTACGATAATATCTCTTAAACCGAGATCAGACCAATCGAAAACAGAGAGAGTACTCGTAGAGTTACTTCAACAAGGCGACAAATACACGAAAAACGCGTTACGCGAGTCCTTGATCCGATCAGAGGTATGTGATACCAAGAGAGAGGGAAAGAGATTCGTCACTGATCTGGAGCTAAGTGAAGATGTTATCGGCTCTTGGGCGTCAAGACTCAGCCTAGAAGATCTAAAGATTCTAGAAGAGAAACTATCCAGTGCATTAACTGGTTAATCATATATATCCCTCATACAGCGGTACAAGGGTTCACGGGTGAAACAATTGGGGGAAACAAAAAACAAGGGCATATTCTACGGATACTGGATACTTCTAGGCACAGTATTGCTTCATTTTCTTGATTCTGGACTATACTTCTACGGATTCAGTGTATTCTACACTCCAATAAAACTCGAATATGCATGGAGCGCAGCCGCCATATCCGGAGCCATCAGCTTCTCAAGACTGGAAGGAGGCATCGAGGGCCCCGTCGTAGGTTATCTCATTGAAAAATATGGCGCACGGAAGATACTCGCATTAGGCGTACTGATAACCGGTCTCGGCTACATGCTGATGCTCTACGTGGATAGCGTATGGATGCTTTACTTGGTTTACGGCGGCGTCCTCAGCATTGGTTACAACATGGGGTTCACCCATAGTCTAACAACCCTACTCAACAACTGGTTCGTAAAAAGACGAGCACGAGTAATGAGCCTCTACGCAATAGCTGCGGGTCTCGGTGGAGCAATAATCGTACCACTACTTTCAAAATCAATAATGCTCTACGGCTGGAAAACGACTGCAATCTACAGTGGTCTCGCCTTCTGGATCGTAGGAATCCCCGCCACCCTCATTTTCAGAAACTATCCCGAGGATATGGGGCTTCTCCCTGATGGTGTCCCAGATGTAGAACTAGATTCTGATACCATTGTGGCTCTTGAAGACGAACCAAAACTCACAACAAGAGAAGCGCTACAATCAGGAGTATTCCGTAGACTACTATTAGCGGAATCACTGCGCACGTTCCTACTAGCATCAATCGTACTCCATGAGATACCACACCTCGTAAACATAGGCATAGATGAGGTTACAGCAGCTGGAATACTGGGTTTGATGATATCAATCAGCATACCCGGACGCCTAATCTTCGGTTTCCTTGGAGACTATTTTGAGAAACGAAAGCTACTGGCAGTTACAATGATACTTCAAGGCATCGGTGTACTGATCTTTGCTTATGCATCAAGCATAGTTCACGTCTACGCTTTTGTGGTCATTTATGGTCTGACTTATGGTGGCTGTATCCCGTTGTTGATGGCTTTCAGGGGAGACCTTTTTGGACGTAAAAAATTCGCCCAGATGAGTGGTATCATGTCTCCCTTCAGAACAATAGGCAACGTGATAGGTCCAGTATTCGCAGGGTACCTGTTTGACCTGACTGGTAGCTACAAGATTGCCTTCATAACCTTCACCTGTATCGCGATACTCTCTGGGATCAGCTTCTACTTCGTCAAAGGCGACCATATTTAGCTTAAACCATATATTCCTGTAACACCAAGCATCATATGGTTACTATGAAGGCTTTCGTATTACTCAACTCTGAACTTGGACAAGAGTCCAAGATCATCGAAGCCTTGGAAGGTGTCGAGGAGATAACAAAGATCTACAGCCTGTACGGTATCTATGATCTCATCATTGAGATGGAGGCAGATACAATGGACAGGGTGAAGGAAGTTGTCTTCAACAAAGTGCGCCGCCTCGACAACGTGAAAAGCACAATCACCTTACTCACATATGGAGACCCAGTCACCAACGAGTAAGTTCCAAAAATCCCCCTTTTCCTAGTCACACTAAAAAATTAAGCTCATATAATCAGTATACTGTGAGGCTTAGAGAATCTTCTAAATAGACCCCCTATAACGAGGCTCTAGCCTCTCAAACAAGCTTCTTGAAAACTACAGATCGTTCTCTAGATATGTTTTAAAATGACCTGTCATACCTGCTTCATAGCATGTCTGATTCAAGTATCGGTTTCGGCGGTTTTCTACTAGGCTTAGGTCTTGGTTGGTATTTCTTCCAGTATATTGAGATCGGGTATGAGGCGTTCAGCTATCTTCTGATCCTCATGGGTATAGGCATGATTCTAAGCGGCGTCCTCTCAAAAGGAGGAAGAAAACACCCAATATCGGGAATCTATGGAGGAATAATCGGTGGATTATTCCTAGCAGCGATACTTACACAGGGATTCAGCTTTTTATTTAATATCACTGATGAGTTCACTGACATCACAGACAATCAATACCGAGCGACAGAAGAGTTCACGATGAATACAGCGGTAACCAGTGATATCCTTGAACTCAATGTAGACTCTGTTAATGGCGGCGTTAATGTCTATTCTTGGAGCGGTGATACAATAAAATGGGATGTAGAAGTAAAAGCAAAAGGCACAACAACTTCAGAGGCAGAGACCCGGCTAGATGAATTTGATTACGATCTAACCAATAACCTGGTTTCCGATATTCAAGAACTATCCCTTAGCTTCCCCTTATCAAACACCCAGTGGAGCAACTACGCAGTCATTATCGAGGTATACGTTCCCTCCAGCCTAGAATCAGAATATAACCTC
>JAHLLU010000315.1 GCA_020444005.1 archaeon | reverse complement strand
TTAGATCTAATGTATGGCCAGAAGAACCTGGAAGAACAAAGAAAGAATCATGACAGGTATTCTCCTGGATATTGTGAAAACTCCTGTAAAGATAAACCTATAGTTAAATTTCCCGGTCCGGATCCGGTCCGGGTGGTGAAAAAAGAAAAACAAAAAGCAATAAAGAATAAAAGGAGTTATGCGAAGATCTGGCCAACCATGGGGCTAAAGGCCAAACAAATAAGAATACATGGCGCTTATCGTGTTTGGGTGTTGGCCAGGTCTTTAGATAAATTAGGATCCGGAATAATTGCAAAAGATGATCTTATTAATGCTTTAATCGCTTTAGATGTTCCGGGCCGGTCCATTAGGCGCTATGTTTCACAAGCTAATAAATCTGGATTATTCAAGAAACAAATTGAAAGACAATCAGGTACATATTATTTATTGGAGGGATTGCAGGGCGCTTGCATAATACTTGATTGCAAATTAGACAGAAACCCGGTAAGAGTTGATCTAGGGGATCTGTTCGGTAATAAATGGGCTTCTTTATTGTGGGGGGCTTTCCTCGTTCAATATAACGGCAAGCAGATTAGCAGAAGCACATTAGAGAAAATAACAGGCGTTCCGGAGTCAACACAAAGAGATTATGAATACAGGGGAAAAATAACCGTTATTCATAACCGTAATTATGCAATTGCAAAAACTAAGGCTAAATACATTCATGGATTTAGAGAGAATGTAAAAAAACATGCTTTCGTGATTAACACACGCAAAAATAAAAAAGGTGTGATTGCTTATCGTCTACCAGATGCACGCGAAGTACCCAGTACTATTGCAGGAGTAATGCCGAAGGGCAGGACCAGAAAAGTTAATAATGCTTTAAATGCCAGCTTGTACAATGACCCGAAGCAGGCCCAGGGTAAAAAGATTAGACTTTTCTACAATGACAAGAAAGCGGCTTATAACGCACAGAAAAAGTACTCACGTAAAAACAGATCGTTATTAGAGGAAGTGTTCTTAAAAGTCAGATTTTCGCCCAGGCAGTTTGTTACAACCTGGGACGTACTGCCTCTAATATCTCAAAGCTGTAGTGATGGTCTGTTATGCTTTTAAATCCTTTTAAACATGGTGGCCAAAATCCGCGGGTATTAACCCGAAGGGTAAAGATTTTAAATCTACTGTGTGATTTTGGCTTTTATTTTTGGGACCGCCGCCGCCAGCCGGAAGGGGGGTCCGGGGGGAAACCAATTTCAAAACCTAAAAAAACACAGGGCCTATTAATGCTACGCGGCTTTTAATAGGTCCTGTTCTGGGGGAATAGTTATTCTGTGACTGTGCCAGGTTTATTGTTACCTGGTAAATCACAATAATGTGACGAAGCTGCTTATCTGATAATCCGGATAGTCACATTTGCTATTAACCTGAAGCACCGCTAATAATGATGGTGCAGGATCCAACCAGGTACCACCATCATTATTAGCGGTGCTTCAGAGATCCACCGGCAACCATCGCCAGGAATAGCGATACATCCGGACAAATAAAACATTCTGGCCAACATCGTTATTTATATAGATGGGATCCGGAATAATCTATTTTGTGCGCTATTTGCTGCACGCCGTATTTTTGGATTAATGTATTAGTGTTTATTAATTATTTTGTTTTCCGAATAGGTTTGTTTGATCCTGGCCAGAGATTCATAATAATTATTTAAGTAATAATATAGGGCCTTATTTACAGGTAAAAAACAGGGATAAAAAACAAATTAGATAATAATTTACATGTATTGATTTTCTGGGGCTTAGAAGCTTTATATTTTTTTGCGCCGAGTAATTTTTTTATACCATGGCAAGGATACAAAGTTTTCAAGATCGTTCACTCTTTGAATTAATGATTCGTTCTGGTTGGTCAAGTCAGTGATCCGTTGGCTTGTTGATTGTTGAAAGTCCCGGAAGGTTTGAAGCTCTTTAGCAATCGAAGGGATTAACAAAAGGTTTGAACCTGGTTGATCCTCTTTGACTTCTACAACTTCTAATCGTTCTTTTATCTGTGCATGGGTCAATCCGGAATTTGACAGGTCCCGGATCCTGGCCAGTGTATTAACATCCTGGTCAGTATAGTCACGTTTCCGGCCTGGTTTGTGTTTGAAGCTTAGATAATCGACAAAGACAGTGCTATACCTTCTAATCGTTGAAGTTGGGATCTGAAGCATTTCGCTTATTTGATTTGGGGTGTACATGATCGAAATACCACCTTATGATCGAAATAGTTATATATTGAGCGCTATGAGCGCTTACCGCTTGACTTTGATTATTGAAAAGCGTAACATAAAACCAGATTAAATAAAACAGGTCCTGAAAGTGCGACAACACAATCAAGACCCTAAACCATCAAACCGAGCAAGCGGTTAACGGCCTAAACCAATTATACAATGACCGCCAGCTTCGGACTTTTTCCGGGGCTTTTTTATTGCCCAGAATAGGTTAACCCCATGCGAGACAAAAAAGATTTATTTTTATTAGATCCAATGAGATCTTATCTATTCTGTAAAGTACAGATTATTTCACCACCCGTTAGAATGAACATTACAGAAATAAAATATCTAATATACCCGGATGAAATAAAAAGGGGGTTGCAATGATCGAAGCATTAGAAAATTTTATTTGGTCTATATGTGGAGATAATGAAGTCCTGGCAAGTGATTTGCATGAATTGATTTTGTATCTTTTCCCATGGCAATTAACAGGATCATTTTATTGTTGGTTATTTGGTCATATGTACTCTTCAGATAATCATGCTCATTGTGTTGTCTGTGGAAATCCAATTGAGTTTATAACGAAACCTTGTATATCTGAACCCAGGATATTAGAACGGTTATTAACTTTAATCAATTACCTTGTTTACGTTAAGTAACCAATTTTGATAAATTATGAAATTTCATCTATATAAAAAATTTTCCTGATATATACTATTTAAAGCGCGGGGATTTCGTGACTGTTAGTTATCGCTTTTTCTAAGGGACACAGTAACCCCGCTTTTGAAAAAAAGCAGTTTAAAGCAGAAATCGCCGAACGTTTGCGAGACCAAGGCGATTCCTAAATGACAAACTAAATTGTCGAAGTAAAAATATTATCCGACAAAATCGCAACTAAGTCAATCTGCAAAAGCTTTAAACTGCATAAATAAGCGGCCGGTCTCGCAAAAATCAGGCCGCTTATTGTTTAAACAAGGTACATAAAATTAAAGCTTAAATGACAGAGAACAATAATTCCAGCATAAAAGAAGCATTACTACAGGGCCAGGAACTGCTTAAACAGC
>JAHLLU010000254.1 GCA_020444005.1 archaeon | reverse complement strand
GATCGTAGCTACCCATACAGGTAAACTGAACCCAAATGGGTTGACGACGCCATACACTAGCCAGACAAGAATTCCAGTTGTGGCTCCTAAGCTTGAACCGAGTAAGTATCCTGCTGTAAACACTATTAGGTCCATGAACTTGATGTTGACCGTCCCGATCATTAGGTAATTTGTGGCTATGGCTGTGGCTGTGAGTATGGCTATTAGGGATAGTTTTTTGGGGTCTGTGGTTAGCAAAGCACTGTATTGGATGGATCATCCAACCAATATAAGGTCTCTTATCCAAAGAGAAAAAAACCAGACACCCTGAATACAAGCAATGATCCAGTACTACGATGCCCCAGACATACAGAAACGAATAACAGAGATCATTGACATACTCAAGTTCGACCACATAGACCAAGAGAACCTCCACTGCATCAGAAGCCGAGGAAGCACCAGCAAACGAACAATAGCACGAATACATGGCTTGGGCAGAATATGGCAAACAGCACTAGACATGAAACCCACTTACATTATTGAAGTCATCCACGAGCAATTTGATTATTATCCACCAAAATCACAGGACAGAACACTCATCCACGAATTAATGCACATACCCCAGACAGCCAAAGGAGGCTTCAGACACCACAAAGACCACGTAACCATGAAAACGTGGAAACATGGTACAAACGGTATGTACAGCGACGCAAGGAACTAGGACTAGATAAACTATAACTGAAGCCAGATTCAAAGATTATCGATGTACCCCAAGCCCATGACAAAAACCGTGATACAGGCGACCACGTTACGTGAGTTTATCGCCACACTCGGGGAACACACATTGTATGCTTATGATAGAAGGGTAGTTGGGGTCATAGTTAACAATAAGAAGCTCTGGGACTCTGCGAAACTCAAGCCCGGGGACAAGGTCACTATATTTCCCATTATTGTTGGGGGCTAAACCGGATAGGAATCTGTTCACCGCTCTTGTAATAGGCGGCTCCACGTGGCTCATCGTATGGTGGACCTATAATCATCATCACTCGTCCATAGAAATTGTTCATGTCCGTTGCTGAAGGAGTAAGGCGTCCACTTGGGTGACTGTGAGCCGTCCCCATTATTGTGAAATCAATTGGTAGCATGTGTGTGGGGAATGAGGCAAACCCATTTCCACCAGTTCCGAATGGAGGTAGAAGCCAGTCTGTTATGACTATATTGTCTTTTTCACGTTTGCCTCGTAGTAATACGATGATCTCTCGAGGGTGGTTGTTTTTTGCGAACTCTTGCATTGCTTTGAAGACTTTTTTGTCGATTAGTATCATCGGGGTCACTATAGGAGTCCGGGGTCGTAGAGTTTGAGTTCTTCTGTCTCGGTGTCTACTACTATTTTTGCTCTGACTATGGGGTAGGAGTCTTTGAGTTCGAGGTTGTAGGTGACGATGTACTGGTTTTCTCTGAAGGGGTATTGCATTATTGTCTGTATCTCTGATTTGATGTATTTTTCTTGGTATATTTCCTTTAACTGTGTTTCGAGTATTTTGTTGATGGTAGGGTCTTTAGTGTCCATGTAACGGTTGAAAATGTCTCCTTTTTTATAAATGATGCTTGTTTTTTGTTACATATTGATGACTGTAAATTGATACTTCTATGTTAAAAATAATAGACTTAATTGGATATTTTTTAGGTAATAGGTGTTGAAAAAAGGCGTGTTAACAGAGCGATAACAAAGATTTACGATATGTAGCACTGATCGATATTAGTCGTATGCAGGATAACCACATATCACTAGACAATATCTATAGATTGATAATATGGATCAACAGACCATAACCTTCGCCCTGAACTGGGTAATCCTCATGGCACCACTCATCAAGTGGTGGGCGAAAACAATATTCCTAGAAAAATAAACGCCTTTTTTCACCGAAAGGAGAGGACTAGGGATTTACCCTATCCTCGGTTTACATAAAATCTCTAGTACCTTTGTATCAAAGAACCGGTGAGTGTTCTGGGGAATCAAAACCACAGCCGTATCAGCGCCACCACCACTACCAGCTATGGCAATACATGGTACCTCAGAGCGGATCAAACCAGCGTCACACGCCATACAGCTGATCTCAAGGGTTACCTTGACTCCCTGACTGAAGGTACGTAGCGTATATGCTATGATCTCATCTATCTGTATTGGTCCAAACTTCTGCTTGACTGCTCGTCCTAGTCCACCAAAACTGTGCAAGTGATAGAATATCTTGCCTCCGTTTGCCTCGATCTTTTTCTTGTTCTCGTCTTGCATCCTGTGAACATTTGACTCTGTGAATCCAACCATACCAGCCGAGACCACCAAGTTATAGTCTTTGAAAATCTCTGAGGCTAATACACCTGCGTAGCCTGTGTATGATGCGATGACTATGTTCTTTATGCCTAGTTCGTCTGCTCGTTTCTTGGCTAAAAGCAGGGTTTCCTCTGTGTACTCTTTGCCTTTGCCTTCAAAATATACAGTTTCTACTCGTTGACTCATGGAGTAATAGTGGAAAGAATAGTGTAAAAGGGTTAGTCCCAAGGAATAACGATGTACTTCAGCAACTGCTCAGGGCTCAAACCCTGAACCTCACCCCACGCAAGACCCACAAGATTATCCTTCTCGATCTCACTGTAGACGAGGAACGCCAGTATCACGTTGAACCCGAACTGGTTACCAGCACGAGCCTTTGTAGCTGCATCATATTTTCCCTTACGGAGCATTGCACGAACCAAGGCGATATCACCCGTCTTGATGGGCTCCAGTACAGACCTGTATGGCTCTTCTAATCCATCGATAGCCTTATTCAGGTTCTCCTCCTCGATGAAAGCCTTCAAGTCATTCCTGTCAATTCCATAAGTTACTGGGAAGATGGACTCCATGTCAACATCCTCCTTACCCCTCCGCTTGATTGCTATCAAGACATTCTCGACATCAGTCTCATACTTTACGAGACTATTCACGATACGCCTATCACTAGCTGCAAGTTTCTCAGTCAATCTGAGGATGTTTCTTGCATAGATATAGTTCAGCTCAAGCTCAAGTGGCCAGAGTGCATCATGCTCCTGATACAGTGGCAGCTTATCGATCAAAGTCTGATAAGATGTGCCATTCAGCTTCATGACCACCTCATCAAGGTTTTTCGCATTGACAAGCTCATCATAATCCTTCACAATGTAAGGATCAATGGGTATCAACGACTCAGTGATCTCCTCTGGTGAGCTCTCAGTGAACTTACCTCGGAGAATACGTTTGAGATTTAGAACCTCAAACCTGAAGTCGAAGTATGCGTGAAGGAACTCCCCCATCTTAGCTG
>JAHLLU010000253.1 GCA_020444005.1 archaeon | reverse complement strand
AACACACACCTACAAGGTAAGAGCAGTTGATCAACTCGAAAACACTGGAGAATGGTCTAACACAATTTCTGTACAAATAGACACCACTGGGCCAACAGGCTCAATAACTATAAACAGCGGAGACGCATCAACCACAAGCCGAGACGTAACCTTAATCCTAACAGGAGACGACGCCGGATCAGGGCTCCAAGACATATCCTTCAGCAATGATGGTGTTGATTGGAGTGCACCAGAAGTTTTTACAGCCACCAAGAGTTGGCAACTAACCGAAGGGCTCGAAGAGAAAACAGTCTACCTACGACTCAGAGACAATCTAGGCACAACCACAATAGAAACCGACACAATACTACTTGAGGCAGAACCCGCAGACTTTACCGTCTATCTTGACACTGGATGGAACCTAATATCCTTCCCAATAAACCTAGATGACCCATCTGTAGCATCTGTTATGACGGGAATATCCCCATATACCGTTAAATCTTGGTCCGGAACCGAGTACATAACGCCAACAGTTTTCGAGTCGGGGAAAGCCTACTGGATAAAAGTGGAATCAGATGTCAATCTGGGTCTATACGGATCAGATGTAACAACATTATCTCTAGACCTTGTAACAGGGTATAATCTCATCGGAGGGCAAATCACCAGTGTACAAGCGAGCGATGTATTATCTGGATTCTACGTGGTTGCAGCTTGGAATGGTGCAGGATACTCATCATCAACATCTTTCGAACCAGGAACAGGGTACCTTGTCCTCGTGTTGTCAGAACAGACAGTTAACATGCCATAATATTCTCTAAAAAGCCCTTTTTTTCACTAATTGAAATCATACGAATACGATATATTTCACGCTCCCCCTCTTGAAACTATGACAGAGAGTGTGGTCTCCTTTCACCCAGACATATTCATCGTATTCTTAAACCATCTTCACGACACATACGGCTCAGCGGGAGATAGCATCCTCTTCCAGATGAGCAAAGATTTCAGCAAACAAGGTATGGCACTTATAGGAAAACAGCTTGGAGTAGACAAAGAAGAAAACTATCTAAAAATCATAGACGCCTTCATTGAGCGAATGCGTATCCATGGATGGGGTGAGTTCAAAGTCATAGAAGCCGACTATGACAACTTGGATTTCTCTATACAGGTATCAAAGATACCCTTCAAAGAAATATACAATGACACTTCCTGTATGCATTACTTCTACAGGGGAGCCTTGGCAGGATTCTTTGAGTATATGCTTGAACAGCCAATGTTGGCAAAACATCACAAGACCATCAAGAACAAGTCTATTATCTTCTACATATCCAAGCAGTATTAACCAAGTTCCAAAGAGGATTATTTATGAAGCTAAGACTAGCATTCCCCCTGATCTTGATACTCTTAGCTACTCCTAGTCTTGCTTCTGGGAATTTTTCAACCGGAAACATCATAGAGGTACCCACTCCTAGTTTCAACTCTCAATTTGGATACAAAATAGACTCAGACGGACAACGTCTAATGATTGCTGAATACAGCCAAAACGCATACCTCTACCAAAACAGTGAACTAAAAATACTCCCAGTTCCCAAGATGGATAAACTATTCGAACCATCAATAGACATAACCGAAAACAATATGATTATTGGCTATGTCAGCACCAATTATAACGGATTCGACGCAGCCGGTGTAGCTTATCTGTTCGACGCTGAAGGATACTCGATGGACACAATTTTTCCGCCCGAGCCAATAAACTGGGGACATTTTGGTTCAAGCGTGCTCCTAGGTGCTGAGTACGTCTATGTTGGTGAGGCTTGGGCTGATCACATCGAGGTTGACGAAGGTAAGGTTCACAGATACAGCTATGATGGAAACTATCTTGACTCTATGGTGCCCCCCGAATCAAGATATGCTGCCACCTTTGGGGCACGACTAGAAGGAAACTTTCAATGTTTTGTAGTCTCAGAGCTTAACGGGGTTCACGGTATGCTAAACAACGGTGAGGTTCACCTCTACGATTGGAACGGTGAACTTGCCCACACATTAACCTCGTTGAACAGTACAGCTTTGAACGATTTTGGAGCCTCTTTGGCCATGAGCACGGATTACATTGTAATCGGGGAGAGCATCGCCCAGATAGAGGATTATAAACGAGCAGGAAGAGCCTATGTATATAGCATGGAGGGTGATTTGTTGAATGTCTTAGAGCCTCCTGATCCCTTTGATGGTGGATTATATGGGTTCTCTGTGGCCGTCAACGACGAGTATATTGCGGTGGGTGAGCCCCGTGCAAACGGAGTTGATCCTCTCGAAGGTGCCGTGCATATCTATAGTCTAGACGGCGAATATATTGAGACCATATACTCCCCATTAGGAGAGTCCAACAGTGAGTTTGGTAAGAGCCTATGTTTCTCTGGTACCAAGCTATATGTTGGGCAACCGGGAGCAAGTGTAAATCTAATGATTAACGCAGGAAGGGTCATCGAATATTCTCCTACAAGACCGGAACCCGATCCAGCGAACATGACTTTAGTTTACAGTATGACTATTGTGTTGGCTGCGACTGTTGTATTGTTTATCCTGAAGATGCGTCAGGACCAGAACTAAGCGTACTCCTTTACTTAATTGGTGAACAATTTGGTGAAAGGAGTACCCATAAACCTACGGGTAAACATTTTTAGTTTTTACCCTGAATCGACGCTAAACTCATTCTTTCTTCTGTTTCTGTCGCTTCTGAGTCATAATGCGGACAACATCCCTGTGTCTCAGTGTGTAGTTTTTTGGTAGTCTGAGTCCTGTGCGGGCGTCAATTGCCAGTATATAGTTCTCTTTGAGGCTTGTATGTATGTTTTCCGCTAGATCGAGGGGTGTTGCTCCTTCCTCTAGTAAGTGTACGTCTGGTAGTATGTTGCCATGGTTGTCGCTGAAGTGTTGATCATCGCTTACTGGGTATATCATGTTCATTTTCAATAACTTGAATGCAAGTGTGTTTAGTGCTTGCTGGATGCCTGTTCTCATATACTTGTACATGACGTTCTGCTCGATGTACTCGATAGCCTGTTGCTGCTCAAGAGTCAACGCATCATTGTCTAAGACCTTAAAGGTCTCCTGTCCAGGCATATATTTTATCAAGCCACTCTTATCTGCGAGACGCAATGCCAGCTCCGCCTCCGCGCTGCAGGCAGCCACAAGTGCATGGCTATAGTAATCTGTGAGCTTCTCTAGGTTTTCCTCGGCAGTCGGTAGATCCATCTTGTTAGCGATTATGAGTGTGGGTTTGATTACTGGTAGTAGTTGGTGGGCGAACTCTAGTGTGTCTTCTGGTGTCCAGTCTTTGAATGGTTTTTCACTTAGCTCTGCGTTTTCAAGTGCCTGTTCTACGTG
>JAHLLU010000252.1 GCA_020444005.1 archaeon | reverse complement strand
TTTAAAAACAGGCTCCGCAAATACAATGGGATAGGGAATGAGAGTGTATCACTCGGACTGGACACGCTCCTCCTAATGGAGGAAACAGATTCTAACAGCCCTAGCCATATCGCCAGCACCAATAACACCCAAATAGTGCTGACCATAAAGGACGGACAAGAAAATGACAGATGAACCAAAGAAAGAGATGGTAGTGACAGCTTGGGAGGTCAGCGGAGACATAGACTACGACAAGCTCATAGAGCAATTCGGAGTCCAACCCATGACCAAAGAGATAGAAGACAAGATCGCCGAACACGCTGGATTCAAACACCTACAGCTAAGGCGAGGAGTATACCTGAGCCACAGAGACACTGACTGGTGGATCAAGGAATACGAGAAAGGAAACAAAGTAGGCCTCTACACTGGACGCGGACCCAGTGGACACGTGCACCTAGGACACCTGTTACCTTGGTTCTTCTGCAAATATCTGCAGGACGCGTTTGACGCTGATCTATACTTTCAGATGACGGATGATGAAAAGTTCCTCCACAGGGAAGACCTCACACTGGAGGAAACCATCGCGTTAACCTACGAGAACTCGTTAGACGTTATCGCGTGTGGCTTGAACCCAGAGAAGACCCATATTATCAGCGACACAGAACACATTCAACACATATACAAGCTGGGACTGCAAGTAGCCAAACGCATAACCTTCAGCACTGTACGCGCTGTCTTTGGGTTCACCAACAGTGATAACATAGGCGTCATCTGGCATCCTGCACTCCAAGCCATGGTCTGTTTCCTAGAATCAGAAAGAGAGGGAAAGAACATCCCATGCTTGATCCCAGCAGCCATAGATCAAGACCCATACTGGAGAATAACAAGGGATATCGCTGAGAAGATGGGGTACTACAAACCCGCTCAGATACACGCCAAGTTCCTACCCGGACTAGCAGAAGGCGGTAAGATGAGCGCAAGCCAGCCTGAAACAGCCATATTCACTACTGATCCACCTAAGAAGGCGGCAAAGAAGGTGATGAAAGCATTCACAGGTGGCAGAGATACTGTCGAGGAG
Organism: archaeon; assembly: GCA_020444005.1. The sequence continues at coordinate 2,340 of JAHLLU010000252.1, read as the reverse complement.
CAGCGTGAAAAAGGGGGACGCCCAGAGATATGCAATGTCTATGCTTACTACTACTTCATGTTCGAGGAAGATGATGCAGCGCTTGTTGAACGAGAACTCAAGTGTAAAAATGGCGAGATACTCTGTGGCGAGTGCAAGAAGACACTTGCCAAGCGTATCGAGGTATTCCTTACGGATTTCCAAGAGAAACGCGAAGCTGCACGTGAAGTATTGGACCAGTTCCTCATCAAGTAATCTTTTCCCTCAGTAATCCAACCTATTTCTATGAGTATTGTAAGAAGCCTAGCCGAGACCAGTGAGACCGCTCACCCGTTTCTAACTAATGTCGGTATGCGAACACTGTATTCTCGCAGGGATGATGACGCTAAGTTAACTTGCTTCGTTGTCAGATGTCAGGTTGGTTCTGAGATAGAGGAGCATGTGCATCCCGAGGAAGCGGATATAATCTACGTGTTACGCGGTAAGGCAACAATGTGGATCGAGGATCGTGGTGAGTTCCCGTTAGAACCGGGTGTGTTCGTTGTTGTGCCTAAGGGTCTCAAGCATAGGACGTTCAACGTGGTGGAGGAGTTGTTGATCTATGATGTTTTCTACCCTCCAATGTACTAGTTTTTAGAAACCTTAAAGCAATTCACCGTTGTTTTTCATTTATGTCAAGTCTGAAAGAGAATTATGAACGGCTTCTTGAGCAGAGTAAGGAGCTTGCGGTTGTACAAAGCGCTGGAGCGATTCTTCACTGGGATATGGAGACAAAGATGCCTCCAAAGGGCGTCGAGTTGAAGAGTCAGCAACTGGCGTTTCTTGAAAAAACCGCGCATCAGATGTTAACCAGTCCGGAGGCGGGAAAAGTGCTGGACGCTATCCAGAAGGACTCTGGGTATGATTCACTGGATCAGGTGCAGAAGCGTAACGTGTATCTAGCTAGGAAAGCCTATGATGAGGCTACCATGCTCCCAGAGAAACTGGTGGTTGATATTGTCAAGCAACAGACCGTAGGTGTTAATGTCTGGAAACGGGCGAAGGCGGCTAAGGACTGGAAACTGTTTATGCCTGAGCTTGTGAAGATCAAGGATCTTACGGAGAAGAAAGCGGAGCTTTTGATGGATATTAAGGGTGCGAAGACTCCGTATGATGCCTTGATTGATGATTTTGAGCCCAAGATGACTGCCGATAACATTACACGTATTTTCGACGGTATGAGAAAGGGGCTGACCAAGGTGATGGGTAAGGTCTTGGAGCATCAGGATGTGGATACCGGGTTCCTGAAGCGTCCTGTGCCTGTTGCGGTTCAGGAGAAGATCGGTGAACAGATGGCGGATTTCATTCTTTATGATATTAAATCGGAGAATGCTGGTGGTCGTATCGATACTACTGAGCACCCGTTCACCACAGGCTACTATACCGATGTCAGGATAACGACCAACTATCATGAGAACCAGTTCATGAGCAGCATCTATAGCATTCTACATGAGGGGGGTCATGGTCTCTATGAGCAGAGTTTGCCTATGAAGTGGATGTATCAGCCTATTGGGACGAGTGCGAGTTATGGTATTCATGAGTCTATGAGTCGGTTTATTGAGAACATGGTGGGTAGGAGTCCTGAGTTCTGGACCTATTATCTACCTTTGTTGAAGAAACTCACTGGTGATACCTTCAAAGATATTGATAGAGAACAGATGCTGTATGCGGCTAACTATGTTGCTCCTAGTAAGATTAGGATCGAGGCTGATGAGGTTACGTATGGTATGCATATTATTATCCGGTTTGAGATCGAGCGTGACTTGTTCAGTGGCAAGGTGGAGGTTTCTGAGCTGCCAGAGGTTTGGAACCAGAAGTACATGGACTATCTCGGCGTAGAGATCGAGGATGATAGTGAAGGTGTTATGCAGGATACTCACTGGGCGAGTGGCTTGTTCGGTTACTTCCCGAGTTATGCTTTGGGTAATATCTATGATGGTGTCTGGTTGACGAAGCTTGACAAGGATTTACCGGATTGGAAGGGCGACGTGGAGAAGGGCGTCTATAAGAACATCAAGACGTGGATGACCGAGAACGTGTACGATTACGCGAACCTCTACGACCCAGAGGACTTGGTGAAGCATGTCACTGGGACAGGTCTCGTAGTGGAGCCGTTTATCGAGTATCTTGATGACAAGTTCCGGGGTATCTACGGATACTAACCCTTTTTTGGTGTCTACTGGTGGGTACTTTGGGAAAAAATTTTTCTTGTGTGAAATGGTGTTACTTTTTGTTATAGGGTTATATTGTGTGGTTTAATTGGTATTAGTGTGAGATATAGATACATCAGGTATCGTTGGGAGCAGGGTAACGATATGGAGG
>JAHLLU010000303.1 GCA_020444005.1 archaeon | reverse complement strand
GAAGCGTATAGTTTGAAGGTGACATTTGGGTTGTGAGATAATAGTTGGAATCTAGGTAATTAATAAAGTAAGTAGAATTAAATAGTAATAATTCTATAGAACTATTAGTTATATAAACAAAAGAGGTTTAAGTGAGCAAAGTAATATTAGGTGAGCAAGCTCGAAGACATTATCAATCTGTTAAATATTTTCAGTTTGGGAATAAAGCTGGCTCATCTTTTGTTTTAACTTCACATCCCTTTAATTATTTACAATCTTGGTTAGACAACAAATTAAATGAAATTCAGAGAGATAGTGGTAAAAAAAGAGATAATTTAAAGAAGGCAAAATACTTTACTGATTTGTCTGAAGAATTCTATTTAAATACTCAGCAATCAAAGATGCCAACAAAAGGGACTTTGCTTTATTATTCTCTTCTTAACTTGGTTAAAGTTTATTTAATTATAAAGGGATTTGATTTAGAAGCAAAAACTGAACATCATGGTCTAACTCTTCCAGCAAATTTAGAAACAAAATTAAAATTAACACCAAATAATGATGATGATTCAATTTCAATATTTCACGAATTTGGAAATTGTCTCGGGAAACCAATCTTAAATTCGGAAGGTGTTGAAATCAGACTGGAACATTTATTAAGAGATCTTCCTGAGGTTCATGAGATTGGATATGCATTAAATCTATTTCCACATTCTAAAAGAAAATTTTTACCAATTGATCTTGTAATTAGAACAAATAAACCAAGAAATAAGCTTTACTATACTTTATCCTTTGAAAAGAAAAATGAAAAATTAATGAGAACCGATAAACTTTGTAGAGGTATTTTTAAGGAAAAATTACAACAGGTTGAGATAGAAGATGAAAGGTTGAATTGCTATAAATCTGTACTTAAAATAAACTACACAAGAAATTCCGAAAAAAGTTGGGAAATGGCGTATAAAAAACTAGTAAAAGATATTTCTGATTTAAACATTACTACTTTATTAACTCGAAATGGTTATCGAAATTATTTAAATCTTGAACCAGCCAGATTTCATAGATTATCAAGTACTTTGGCTTTTGCTTATTATATCGGAACTGTAGCAAGATATCGGCCGACATTAAATGAGAAGATATTAAAGGGGAAATATCAGGCTTTAATTTCTGAGGCAATTATTTCCTGTCCAAATCAATTTTATTATCAACTTGTAAGTTATATAACTGAGCAAGTTTGTGCAGTTCCACAAGCCAAAATAAATTAGTGTATATAACAAGCTCCTTAATCCGAACGCCGTTCTGGTTCGGCGGAAAATTGTAAACAGAAAGTTTGGAAGTTTAACTTAAGTTTTTTGTTAAAGTGTAGTACAATTAAAGGAAAAAGTGAGTCCCAGTTTTATTAAGAGATCTCCGCTTTCGAGGGGACAGGATTAAAAACTGCTCCCCGCCAGAGGCAGACAAGTTAGTAATTTTACCTCCGCCAATGCCGAAGGCACTCCTTCGGAGAAAGATGGCGGGTAAATATGGGCGGACAAGTTATTTGCGACATCGTTATATGCTACAAAATATTTACAAAGGAGCTTATTTATGAAAAATATTCTGTTAGTAATCATACTTGTAGGTATATCAAATATATTTGCTCAAGCTACTTATTTTGATGGGTCTTATGAAGAAACATTAAAATATGCCAACTCTCAAAAGAAAAATGTAATTCTATTATTTGGAAATAGTTCATGTGCACCTTGCCGAAAAATAAAGAAAGACTTTTTTGGTGATAAAGAGATTGGCGCCTTCTTAAATAAATATTTTGTAATAAAGGAAGTAGTTGCCAATGTGAGAATTGAAAACAACCAAAATGTTTATGAGAAAACTCCAGATGGTGAATTATCTAAAAAGTTTAGCGTTGCTGGATTCCCGCATATTGAGATTTTAAATGTTGATAATATTTCGAATCCTGTAAAAATAGTAACTCTAAGAGGCTTAGATTTTAGGGAAATAGATAAAAATAAAGAATATGATGGGAACGGATTACCGATACATTTTTTCGAAGAAGAATTAAATAAAGATAATGGTAAAGATAAATATGAATTTAAGCTTGATATAATAAAAAGAATGTTTGAAAGGTATGTTAAGAAATAAAAAATTATTCGAATAATTAAATTACGCATATAACCAGCCACGTCCCTCAAAATTCCGCATAAAAACTGTGGAACAAGTGGCTGCATGATAAACAAGGCGAATGCCGTTTAATTTGGCGTATTCTCCCGCCAAAGAACATGGCGGGTAAATGTAAAAAGTAATTATTGATGTTTTATTTAAGTCAGCATTTCAGTTAAGTGAAATTGATTGTTGTGTTGATTACTAATTTAGATTTGTTCTTAGAATTTATTGTGAAAAATATAATACAACTTTTGTGAAATATTTAAGTCAACTGAAGTTATTTAAACTGAACAATCAATTTATTTGTTTAGCAAAGCAGTTTGATTTATGGTTTAGTGCCAAAATTATTATTCGTTACAAAAGTTTTAATTGAGTTTTTATAGTGAACAGAAAACAGCAATTGTGTAAATAACAAAATAATTACTGTTTTCATAAAATTAATGTTGACCGTATAAGTTAAGCTTTGTTGCTTTTCGGCATCGGCTCAATTAAAAGAAACGGGGTAAGCTTAGATGTAACGTCGTAATATGCCTAATAATTATATAGTGCTGTATTGTTTTCTATTTTTGATTAAATCGGAGCAGTTATGCTACAAATGAAACTTTTTTTACTATTTATTATTAGCTTTTTATTTTTTATTACGTTTTCTGTAAATAATGCACAAGTTATTGATGGAGATGTTATACTTGCGACACAAGCAGAAGTAGAAGCATTTTCTGCAACTTCAATTACGGGTGACCTTATAATTGGTTCAGATACTATATATACCGATATAACTGATTTGTCTTCAATCCTAACAGTTACTTCTGTTGGTGGTGATCTCTCTATATTGAAAAATGCTGCAATATTAAATCTAGATGGATTGAACAGTATTACTTCTGTTGGTGGTTCTCTGGAAATATCTGACAATGAAGTCCTAACAAATCTAAATGGATTGAGTAATATTACTTCTGTGGATGATGGAATTTACATTTCTGCCAATAACAGCCTAACAAATCTAGATGGGTTGAACAATATTACTTCTGTGGGAATTATGCTAAGCATTAGTAACAATAAGGTCCTAACAAATCTAGATGGATTGAACAATATTGTTTCTGTGAGCTTTCTGGGTATAAATGAAAATAAGATCCTAACAAATCTAGATGGATTGAGTAATGTTATTTCTGTGGGTCATTTGATTATATCTTACAATGAAGCCCTAATAAATCTAGATGGATTGAGTAATGTTGCTTCTGTCGATGGTCATTTGATGATATATAACAATAAAGCCCTAA
>JAHLLU010000251.1 GCA_020444005.1 archaeon | reverse complement strand
AACATCTTGTAAGGTTTTTCATGGAGCTTCCGCCGGGTCAGGCGTCCCGGGTCTTATCTCGCATATGGGATGAGATTGATGGATGGAGTTTTGAAGAATAACTAGGCAAGATCTAAACCTGAGTTTTCGAGTAGAGCTTCTACTTTTCGTTTCTGTTTACTTTTTAGTCCATCGATGAAAGCGATCTCTGGTCCCTGACTCTTCTCAATCATCTGATTGACTAGATCATCGGTGAGGAGATCAATCGCGTACTTGGCAGCCATGTGACCCATTGCATATTCGTTCATCTTGGTACTGAACTTGGGGCAGTAGTGGCCTCCGCCGAATCCGATCGCAATAGGCTTGGACTCGGTTTCCCCTATTCCAGCTAAGATACAGTTTACCAAGTATTCACATACTTCTATGTCTCGCCACTGTTGCTCTCGACTGCCTACTTCAACGAAGAACATGGGTACATTGAACTCTGTGGGGCTGTGATGTGTGGCTTCTAGGCTGATCTGGAATCCCTCTGGTGGGTCATCATAAAGGTGGTTGTAGATGTTTCTCATGGGGTTAGGTTCTGTGTATTGGAGTTCCCTGTGTCTCCCCCCGTACATTGCCTTACCAAAGTTGCCAGTAGGGTGAGCCGTAAGGCTTGGTCGTCCGCTTTTCGCCCAGTGACGACTGGCTACAGCGATGTACTCCAATTCATATTGTACTGCTAATGCATTGTAGTCAAGGGGATAAGGTCTAGGCTCCTCAGGCATCTTGAAGCGTTCTTCTGGCACAATAAGAGGTTCAGAGACGATGAGAATCGTATCGTTTTGTTGATAGATGTTAGGTGTCGTTGTTTCTTTGAAGCCTTTCTCGATGAATAGGGGTAGCATTGTTTCTCCGGCTGGGTCTGATAGGCTTAGGGTTATTCCTTTCATGGCTGCACACCTTTTCGGATAGGTGTGATTTTACCGGGTATAACTGTTCTGGGTTAAAGCTGTACCGTACCTACTACTCGTAGATTTCCACCATTCAGATACATTACAGTGGCTTTGTCCCCCGGTTTGTAGGCTAGGGGTTTCTGGAGACCTATTTCTACTTCTCCGTTTTCTGAGTGGTCTACTGTGGCTGTTATGAATTGCATTCCGTTTCCAACGTGTACAGCCATTCCTGTATTGACAGGGTTTGCCCAGTATTTTACAAGACTTAGTTTTCCTTTGATGGATTGGGTGGTCTTGTACTCTGGTTCGTTGGTGAGTATCATTCCTCGTTCAAGCTGGTCTGCCTCGATGCTCTTCAAGGCTAGTCCTACCCGGTTTCCGAGCTCTGCTGTATCAAAGTCGTCGTCGTGTTTTTGGATTGAACGTACTTGGGCTGTTTTATCACTTGGAAGGGCCTTGAGTTTGTCATGTTTATGGACTTGTCCGCTGCGAACCACTCCTAGTGCGACTGCGCCTATACCTCTGACATTGAAGCTGTGGTCGATAACTACTGCGCCGTGTTCGGATGTTTCGCCATTAGGTACTTTGTCTGCGTGTTCTTGGAGTATCTGTCGTAGCTTTGGTAGGTCTTCGTCCATTATGGTGTATTTTTCCAGTACTGTGTCTTTGATGAAACGTTTGATTTGATCAGCCGTAATATAGTTACACAATACAATGATGCCTTTCTCAACCCCCAGACAATTCAACATTAGTATAGTCTCACCGAAAGCAGCGTTGATCTCATCAACAACTAGTATAGCTAGGTCCGCGAATGAGACAGCGTAGAATAGGCTTTGTAGTTTCTCGGGATATTTTGATGCCTCTATTATTGTCTGAGTTACCATGCCTCGTTTGGCGTTGTATAGGGTTATGTCTGATTCTGTTCCTTTTTTCCCTAGTTCTCTTGAGTATCCAGGTTTCCCTAGTACGGCAATATTGAGGTTAGGCATATCGCATGGAGACTACGAGCTGGTTTATACGGGTTTCGCATTATTCCATTAGTAATACAATATTAATTGAAACATGGATTAAAGGAATAAGTTTAAATTGGAAATCTCCGGTAGGGTTCCAGTACTCATATGATAAGCTCGGACGTCGGAAGCGTACCCCAACGCATAGAATCAGATGTAATCTACAGCGGAGCCAGAAAAACCAATGGGCTCATACCATATCTAGGGGTCAGTAACCACGATTATCTTGCTTTTCAGGAAGAAGTCGTCTCAGCTTTCAAGGATAAAATAGCAGCTGGAATAGAGGTGCCCAACTATCCTCAGTTTAGGGACATGAATCAGATGTTCTTGGAGCTTATTGATGGTATTGAGAAACGTAATGGAGCCTTGATCAAGGTAAAACCAATCAAGGCGAAAAATGGATCAGCGATACCCGAGATAGTGGCATTGCGACGAGAATCAAGAAGACTATATGATGAGAACGTAGGAGAAAAAGCACAGATCAAGGTGTGTATCACTGGGCCATATACCTTGGCGAGTTTCTTTCAAGTAAAGACTCCCGGGTTATATCTTGAGCTTGGTGAAGTCTTGGCACGTATCGTTGAGAATAGTGTTTTTAGTAATAGTAGCGCTGAGACTGTGCATCTTAGTATTGATGAACCTGTTCTTGGTTTCCTGAATGATCATATGCTTGATTATGGCTCCACGGGACGAGATGTGTTAAGAAAAGCATGGGATAAGATATGTGTCGTAGCTAGGGCACATGGCTTAGAAACAAGCATACACCTGCATAACACATCAGAGAACCTATTCTGGGAAGCAGAACACCTCGACATGATAGCGTGCCATGTGGGAGATCCCTTCTATACGCAAGAATCCACAAAAAAGCGGCTTGAGGAGACGGATAAACAGGTTTTCGCATCAATTGGAGTAACTCAGTATGATAATCTCATACAATCGCATTTTATAGCAAAGGGGTATAAGGGAAATATTCCCGAGAAGATCGGAAAAGTCTGGTCTGATATAAGAAAAGACTCAGTAGATCCCATCCTGTTTTTGGAGGACACCAAGATACTACGGAAACGGCTGGGAAAAGTCGTTGATTCTTTTGGAATCGAGCGTGTGGGGTATGTTTCCCCTGAGTGTGGATTGAACAGTTTCCCAGATTATAAGGTAGCTATTGAGTGCCTTGGAAGACATGCTAGAGTTGTATCCGAATTTATCAAAGAGAAATAATGTGACACTGTTTCGGGTGTCTTAACTACTTTTATAGGTAGCCTCGTGTCCAGAATACCCGATAACAATGGGACGTATCAGCAAGGGTACAAAGTGTAGCGTCAAGGGCTGTAATGAGGACGCGGTGCGTTCTCTGGATATTGCCAAGGTTAAGCAAGCAGGTGTGGACGCTGAAGGCGAGAAACGTGCCTATCTCTGTAAAGAACATTATAAGGAATACAAGAAAGGGAACAAAAAGAACGCCCAGATAGAGCGCTGGCGCTACTCTGGGTAGATAGTTGTG
>JAHLLU010000250.1 GCA_020444005.1 archaeon | reverse complement strand
AGTTCAGCAAGACCAGAGTATTAACTACTGCTTTGCTTAGACCAAGTTACCCGAATATTACTGATCCTGATTATCTAGATGTAGGTATATTGCACGATTTGAAATCTCAAGAAACTGGTTACACTACGCCCTTAATGCTTGGTGATTACGCGATAGCCAAGCAAATTGATCAACTTGTAGAGAATCCTGAGAAATATAGGGAAAGATACTTCAATCGAGTATCTCCTGAGCGCCGAGACTGGGCGACACAGGTAATCTCAGACATACCTTACAGCCCAGCGATTGTGATGTTTCATATTATACCTAAGGCACAAGCACAGCCTTTGAGGATCGATATTCCGGCTTGTAGTCTGGGGATACGGAAAAAGATAACTGATGTACGCCCCTTCGAGTTTATACAGCCGGAAAAGGTTCAACAAGTAGCGCAACAGATAACAAGTGATTTCGGTGGAAGAGACGTCTATAACGCGTTGCTCTACATTGTGGACAAAGAAGTCAGGCTGGGAGTGAAGACTGTTGATACTGTCTATAAGTCGGTGCTTGGTAAGGAGCTGGGGTTCCCGATTGAGTATGATCGTTCGACACGGAGGTTTACAAATTGATGGATAACATTGCAGGATATATTGTAGGAGAGGTAGATACAGGAAACTTTGGATTCATAAGCGACTTAGATAACTATCCGCCACGCCACGAGTACTTGGTTATACCCGGTGTACGGGAACGAGCTGGCACAGAAATAATACACGTTGACGTACTCGCACAGGTCAACAAGATAAGCAACTACAGCGACATCCTCGGAGACAGCCTAAGCCTCGAAGAACTAGAATCAATCATAAGCCGCTACACAGCTACCACCAAAGTATATGGCACAGCCAAGGTCCTAGGCTACCTAAACGACCGTGACGAGGTGGTGATGCCCAGAAGCGCAGCCATACCCGGACAAAAAGTCCATGTGGCGCCATCAGAGATGCTCTCAAGATTCTTCACAAAAAACAGAGGGAAAGGAATCCCCGTCGGTGGACTCATCACACGCGAAGAGGTCAAGGTACAGATCGATCCCAATGGGTTCAGAAAACACGTAGCGGTTATCGCCCAGACAGGAGCAGGTAAGAGCTATCTTGTAGGCTTGATACTGGAGAACCTGTTACCTCTGGGCGCCACTATCATAGTGCTTGACCCTAACAGCGACTACGTTATGATGAAACGGACACCTGATGACCGTCCAACAGAGCACCAAGAGGACATGGTCATCTACAGACCCCCCGGCATCAAAGGAAGACGTTACAGCGACGCCGACATAGGGGGAGCTGACAACTACACCATTGATTTTAGTAACCTATCTGATAGCGAGATATGCGAGGTAGCGGGTATCAGCACACGCTGGGTTCACATCAGGGGAGCCATCACAGACGCCCTGAAATCCATGGAAGGCACCTACGGACCAAAACAACTAGTCGAACGCTTGAACCATCTAGCATTGGCTGAGGAAGACCGGACCAGACGAGAAGCAGCCAGCAGAGCAGCCAACTATATCCGAAGACTACAAAATTACAGCATCTGGGGAAGCCAGAGTATACCAATTGACGACTTGGTTAAGCCCAAGCATATGAGCGTGGTTGACTTAGCTGGGCTTCAAAGCCACGTATCTCAGTATATTGTTCAGAAGACCCTTGAAGATATCTGGAGTCTAGCCGTAACCGGTGGACTCCAGTACCCGATATTCGTGGTCTTAGAAGAAGCTCATAACTTTGCACCCGGAGCCCAGATAACAATGGATTCGGCGTGCCTCGGGATCATCGAGAAAATAGCGTCAGAGGGAAGAAAATTCGGCATATTCTTGATGGTAGTAACCCAGAGACCCGGCAAGATCAGCAGTAATGTCCTGAGCCAGTGTAACAGTCAGATAATCATGCGTCTCACAAACCCAGATGACATGAGCGCAGTCAGAAGAAGCAGCGAGGGACTCAGCGAGGACTTGTTCAATGACTTACCCGGTTTGAATAAAGGAGAAGCAGTAGTAGTAGGAGAACTCACCAAGATACCCACCATGATCAAGATTTCAGGCAGAAAAAGCGGCGAGGGAGGCAGCGACATCGACTTAGATGATGCACTGCGTAGAGCCCTTGAGGCGTATAATCGGGGTAAACGCATGGAGCCTGAGAAAGCCAAGGACAAGGAATACGAGACTAAGTGGTAAACGTGGTAAGGATCGTAATCACCGGGGATAATCATCTTAACCTCTACAACCAGAAGCTAGGCAGTAAGCTTGGTGAGCGTAGAGCTAGAATAGGAAAAGCTTGGAGCCAGACCATCAAGTATGCTATTGAGAACAATGCGGACATCTACATCAATACAGGCGACTTATTCGATCAGTTAAGCCCAAGAAACCCTCCACGAGCCAGCGTAATCGATGGCTTCAAACAGCTACAAGAAGCCGGAATATCAGCATATATCGTCGCGGGGAACCATGAGGTTCCAAGCAGCGAACGAGAAGGCGTATCCCCTCACGCATTACTCAGGGAAGCAGGGCTCGCCCATGTTTTTGAGAACCGTTTGGAGTTTGAACAACGAACCGAGACCATAGACAATGTATCCGTGTCAATCGCTGGTATGAGTTATAACAAGAACCTAGCTCCGAAACAAGACCCACTGGAAGATAAACCCATTCCAGCCGGCTCAGATCTGAACATAGCCATACTCCACTACAGCATCGAGGATATAGCGCCACCCATCTGGGAAGAACCAAGAATCCTCAAAGCCAGTATCGAGGAAAACCCCCAGATACAACTCTACGCCATGGGGCACATCCACGAACATATCACCACCAAGATAGGTGACAGTCACATCGTGTACCCGGGAGGCACCGAGCACTATGATTTCGGTGAATGCGATAAAACCACAGGCTTCATCGTAGCCGAATACACTGATGGAGAACTCAGTATAGAGTATGTGCCCATAGAAAGCCAGCCCATGACTCAGTTGAAGCTCCATACGAGCCACCTTAAACATGACAGGATTACGGATTCAATCATCTCAGAGTTATCCAAAGCATCAGACCAAGATGGCTTAATGCAGCTTGTTCTCGAAGGCGAGTTACCGTTCAAGAAATACACAGAGATCGACTTCACAGAGATCAATAGACAAGGCTCCACACAGAACTTCTACTTTGAGTACATCGACAAGATCAAACCCACAGGCGAGGGACTAGAGTTCAACAGCAGCGAAGGACTGAACCCAAGAAAACGCCTAGAAGAAACAGCGCTAAAAGCCATCGAGAAAAGCACAGGCGAAGAGAAAAAACTCTGGCAGCAAGCAATGAGCTACGCCATCGAGTACTACCTGAAGGAGCGTGAAGCCTAGTGTTCAAACTAGTATCCTTACGGGCAAGCGGCTTCAAACGCCTAGACATCGAGGATAAACTAGAGT
>JAHLLU010000249.1 GCA_020444005.1 archaeon | reverse complement strand
TATTCCTATTTTCAATATTTAGAAATGGTGTACAAGTACATCTTGTTCACCAAAAGGTAGGAGATGAGACTAAGATGAAATCGGCGGTCAGCACATATATGACAAAAGGCTACCTTTCAGTTTCTCCCTCAGACACACTTGATACCGTAGCGAAACGAATGGTGGAAACAGGGCATGAGTATGCCATCGTGATGGAAGCAGGTAAGCTGTGTGGAATGGTTTCTGCAGAATCGATAATCCATGAGGTTCTTACCAATGTTGTTGACAAAATATTCATGGACGATATTCCAACTGAGTTTAGAGGAATGTTTCTCTCAGAACTCATGAACAATCCAAAGACAATAAACTTCATGGAATCATGTGGCTTTGATGGAAACAACCTAGCAATAAGCATAGGTGAATCTAACACAGTTGAAGAAGCAATACAATTACTTGCACGAAACTCACTAGAACAAGTTCTAGTGCTCAACAATGATGGTGATATAGCTGGAATTCTTAGAAATAGTGATCTGCTGAGGGCTATTACGGAGTTATCCTAACTCCCAACCTTTTTTATTAGATATGAAACCCAATAATCGATCTATCACATTTTTACTAATTATCCTAAACTCAAATCACCCTTTTGATGAACCTGTGTAAAAGTAATACATACACAAGGTTATCACGAATTGAGTAACATCAATTCTTGTGTAAACCTATGATGGCTACTCGACGGGGACTTGGAAGCAGACTATATCGACTGCTACTGTTGAGTGGAGAGGAAGACGAGTATATAGAGCATAAAATGCAGGGTATGTCCTATAAAGAATGGAAAACCTACAATAAAAACAGGATAACCAAGATCCCCGTAAAGCCAAACCTACAAAAAATCGAGATCCAACCCATCAAAAAACAACCAATCCCAGCAGTATAAACCCATATTCAACTAAAACACACCAAAACAGCCTAAGAAAATTTTTTTCCCAAAGTACCCACCAGTAGACACCAAAACAAAGGATGGTGGGCCGGGCAGGGATTGAACCTGCGACCCTCGCCACGTCAAGGCGATGTCATACCACTAGACCACCGGCCCATCCAGTGTTCAATAAGGGAGAGGGAAGAAGGTTTAAAGTTTATCGGTCAACAAACTTGACTAAACCCATCTTCTCCATAAACCCAAAGTACTCAACCTAAGCTTATACAACCAAGGCCTACTAGCCACAGGACCACGATAAAGCTTCTCAGGAACCCTATCAGCACCCTCAGGCTCTTCCATCTCTTCAGGCTCATAATCAGGCAACTCCGTGATACCCTGTTTCTCGGCCAAAGCCTCCAACATCTTAACAGCATGATCATACTCCTCATCTGCATAGGTCATTAACTCGCTGATGAAAGGACCAATAACATCATCACTGTTAGGCGCAATTCGTTTAATGCTCCTCATAGCCTCAGCGGCTACCTCAACATCATATTCCAGTTTATCCCGAAGCCAATCCCTATGTTTATCCACCTCATACGGATCCATCTCTGGAGTCGCACACTTATCGAGAGTCTCCTGAACCAGCTTGATGATACCCTGCTTCTCCCTACTAATCACCTGACTAGCTATCCAAGGAGCCTCCAAGTCACCAGCATTCGCCAAGAAGTAAACATAAGTAGCTGCAATAGTCGCCACCTTCGCCAAACTATCTGGACTCACCTTATCAATGGTATCTGCACTAGTGTGATAGAACTTATCAGGCCACTGAATCATCATGGGACAACCAATACCAACAGTCGGATCACTGTAGATGTAGTGATCACTACCAGAGCTAAACTCCTCCACAGCATGTCTGAAGGATGCTGTTCTCGGTTCAGAGCCAAAAGCAGCGATCTCCTTCTGAGCTTCCTCAAATATAGCCTCCATTACAGCGTTCACATAGCTAGGAAGACTATCCGGCGTCTTATGTACCGTCAAAACGCTACCAGTCTGATCCTGATCTTCACCAACCATATCCAGGTTCAACGCAGCCACCATCTGGGGAATATCCTCCTCACGTTCAACAAGATAACTATAAGTTCCACTCATCTCAGGGACAAGAGTAAACCTAATAGTCCTCTTTGGTTTAGCAAGCGAACCTTCTTTGATGAGTTTGTTAAGCGCCCTAGCAGCCTCCATTACTGCCCCTGAGCCGCTTGCGTTATCATTAGCACTGGGCTGTGGATGACAAATATGCCCAATGAGAACAACCTCTTCATCGGTCTCACCGGGAATCGTAGCCACCGCATTATCCAGATACCCATCATAAAGCTTAGCATCTATCATACCCTTGACCTTTATCGTCTTTCCTTCACCAAGCAGCTTACGAAGCTCCCTACCGGTCCTAGGCGTCAAGACCCATCCATAACCAAGCTGTTCACCGGGGTTCCACCAAAAACTAGTATACTTGAGAGCGTCATCAAGCTCACCCTCCAAAAGATTCGGCGGACGGACAAACATACCATCAAAGATTAAACCAAGTGCACCACGCTCAACTACAGCTAACTCGTGAACCCTATGAACATCACCATTCATGAGAACAAGTTTACCCTTTACATCTATGCCCTCGTAGTCCTCTGGTTCCTCACTCTTATTCTCCGGGGCTACAACCTCGGCTTCTATTACTCCGTCTGTTGAGATGCTTCTCTGAATAACATGTATCTTCTCCTCACCGAAACGAGCAATGTATTTCTCCTCTGGCTCCACCAGTTTAAGCCATGCATCCTTACAGCTCCACTCTTTAAACCGTAGACTTGTCCAGTCATAATCCTCGCCATTCGCAGGATAACTATGCAGTTTTGCATCTATTCCATATTTCTTGAACTCTTGAATAGCATAATTGCATGCGTCACGGATACCGGGACTTGCTTGAATCCTGTGGTGTTTCGCTATTTCCGCGACATGCCCTAATGCTATTGGACCGGAGACCTCTTTCTCCAGTTTCTTGTATGCCTCTTTGAACATGGGTTGATAATCCCTTGACGAGAATTTATCGTTTTCATTCAGCGTAACCGTGATAAAACCGTGTAGATAAACAATAACTAACGTGATCAGCATTGCCAAAGATACATTATCATCCCTGCCCACGTGCCCTTGGCGAATATAACTATAAGTCCGACATCATCATACTTCATGAGGGACTCAAGAAATACAATGTTATACATGATTCTATCTTAAAACATGAAAGAGAACATGCACGTATATTCAGAGAAAACCGTGGATTTTTGAAGAGGCTTATTTTAAACGTCAAATTGGATTACAAGACACGGATATCTGGTGCAACAAAAGTACCATTGGAGTTGCTCTATGAACTTACTCCGTCAACATTCAAGGATAATATGTATCAAACCCTGTATATTCTCGCGTATATACCAATACTGTTGATCGAGGGAATTTATTTTACTGTTAAAGGACTATTCAACAAGAAATGGAT
>JAHLLU010000248.1 GCA_020444005.1 archaeon | reverse complement strand
TTGAGGCGTATCTCGTTGAGCTCTTTTAGCATCTGGTTGGCGTATCTTCGTTCGGTGGTGGTGAGGCTTCCTGATAATGTATCCGTTGATGCTGTGGTCTTGTTGAGTTGCTGAACGTATTCTTTCATCTCGTGGAGGAAGTTGTCTGGTATGTTCTGGAGTACCTCGTTCTTGGTCTCCTTGTCCCATGCCTCATGGAGTCGGGTATATCTGGTTCTCATTGTTTTACTCTGGCTCCTTTCTTGCATAGGAAGAACAATGCTGCCTCAAGGGGTAGCGTGGCTTCCTCCTCTTCATATGGACCATATACTGTGTCTAGTATTTTGATTTTCGGCGCGTGACTGAACTCAAGATGGACAGGGTCACCCCTAATGATAACCGCCTTCATCAAGGGATCATAACTAGGTAGCTGACCATATGGGATCGTCTGGACTTGCCAACCTGTCTTGCCGTGGAGGGTGTTGGGCATCCTGATGAGTCTGTGGATGTCTGTGGTTACTACGGTGTCTATCTCTGCTGCCTGTAGTTTGAGGGCTTCTCCCAGTATCTTGTCTAGGCTTTTTGGGTCGATCAAAGGGATTACGTTGCTGGGGTGCTTTGTTACAAGAGTGTCCAGTATCTCATCCCGGTTTTCCACGATGTTCTTGGTGGCATTTCGCCCCAGCTTCAATGCCTTTACCTCAGCCTCGGAGACCGTGCTCAGATAATCATAGATAGCACGTCCTGTTCTACCTCTCCAGCCTCCCTCTGCGAAGGTAGATTTTGCGCCTCTGTTGCGTCTGCTGAAGCCTTGGTATTCTGCTTCGAGTCCGATTGCCATGATGTAGTCTACTATTTCGCGGCGTGAGTTCTGGTCCAGTGGCTTGAATGTGTCGCTGTGGACGTGTACGTGGTAGCCTCTGTTGCCGCTGAAGTTGGTGATTAGATGCTCAGTCTCGACACCGAAATCCGTGATCAGTATGTCCATTAGCTTTTGGGTCTCGTATTTTGCTGCCTGTAGACATCGTTCACAGAGCCAAGTCTCGGTCTCAAACTGGGCTTTTCCACATTTACATATCTCAGGAGGATGCCCTGTGCCTTGTTCATCACAGTTTCGGCACCACCACCTGTCATGCTCCTTCTGGCATGGTAGGTCAAAGTGGTCTGCGTCTATATCGAAAACCAGATCAGCTCCTAGCCAGCCTTTCTGGCTCATATCAGCCGTGGGGTTGGTGTAGTAGCTGCTGCTATGGTAGCTGTGCATGGGTCCTGTGTTTCGTAGGTATCGCTGCATCTCCTCAATAGTGGGAAGTGCGATATGTCTGTGCATGCCTTTGCCGTGGAATGTGATGAAGGCGAACTCTCGTTGCTCTATTCCTATTGGGGCTGGTATCGTGGAGCTGTTTCGGCGGTACCACTGGTTGAATTGTTCCGCTACGAAGTCTGGGCTCCCCCACGGCTTTTCCATGTTATCTCAATAATGTGTTGGTGGTATTAATCTGGTTACCGCTTGGGGTATGTGGAGTGGACGCATTTGCTGCAGGCAGGTTTGTTGTATCTTACTATGTTCTTGTACCAGAGGCAGTAGTGTAGCCCTATTGCTTTGAGTTTTTGTTGGCGTTCCTCGGATATGGTGTCCATTTCAGGTTATTCTTCTGTGGTCTTATTTATTGATTCAGCTTCTTGGGCTTCTCTGGCGGCTTTTTCTTCGGCTCGTTTCTGTATGCCCCAGACCTTACGCCTGTAGTAGCTGAGGGGATGAGATATTTTCTTGCATATACTATCAGGGTTTCTGCATACTCCGTGGGTTCGTAGAGTGCTGCATGTGGGTGGAGTGTACTTGGTTCTGTTTCCCTTCAATCCAGCGATATGCTCAATCTGGTACCGTGTCAATGACTCATCAAAGTCGGTTACATCAGTGTAGAAGCTCACCATCTGATCTATAGGCATACCGATATTAACGAGGAAACTTGTCAATGCAAACCGCTCCATATGGCTAGCTCTTCTTCCAGCCAGTAAACCTTCAAGACAATAGTTGATGCATGGGGGGAATGCTTCGTTGATTACCTCGTCTGGTAGACTGCTTCCGCTTAGTTTTGACCTGTTTTCTGCGAATACTTTCCTTATCTCGTCCAGTCTAACCTCAAGGGGTCTCGGTAACGGGAAATTGCTGGGTGTTGCTACTCGTTCGTTTACCCATTTCTCGACCTCCACCTGAAGCAAACGGGCAGCCTCAACTCCTGTTAGTGAGACCCAGCCGTTCTCCATCTTGCGGTTAACAAGCTTCCATTTTGCCTCATGGAACCCTGCCGCTACTCTGAGGTAGTTATTGAAGGCTATCTTGAGGTTGTGCATTACTCCGTCGAGGCTCTCTGGGTCTTTGCGTATATCCCACTGGAACTCTTCTCGGGCGATCTGGATGAGCTTGTCCTCGTATTCTTGTTGCAGTAGGTTGTAAGCTCGGACTGCTTCACTCAATGCGTACCGTCTGTTGAGGAACTGGTCGCCTACTAGGCTGACGAACATTACGGCTATTGGATAGCTTAGTAGCTCGGTTTGAGGGTCTGCTAGCTCTACTGTTACCTCGCCTTGGGTGATGGCTTGGATTACCCTTTCTTTGGCTCGGTCAACTACTTTTGTATAGGCGGGTCCTGCGAGGTCGTCAAGCTGTAGGTCCAGTGCCTCAAGCAGGTTCAAACCTACCTTGAGGAACGGGTACTTGGCGGCTTCTCGTTCAGCTAGCATCAGAACTCATTGGCTAGCCGGAAGTTATAGTCTTATCGTTCAGAGTCGCTTATTAGATTCATTATAATATTACTGTTTATGGCGTTTAATAGCCGAAACAGGGTAATCGCTGCGGTATTGATTATTATTCTCTGTGGGGTTCTCGTTGGCTGGAGGGTTAGAAGAGGTTCTGAATCAGATGTTGATGTTACGTTAAGCGACATTAATGTGGAAAGAGGCGAACAGGTCACCCTTACAATCGTTAACAACGGAGCACGCAACATACACTTTAGTAACCCTTACAGGATGATGAGGGAATATGATGATGGTTCAACTGAAGACGTTATACGTGATGTTGCTTGGCCTCCAGTTGAGGTTACGCTTGCTAAGGGAGAGTCTTGGTCTCAGGATATATTCACAGACCTTGAACCGGGAAAGTATAACGTGATAAAATCTTGGACAGTTGAAGGAATCGGGGAATCAAGTCACGTATTTGATCTAACTATTGAGTGAGTAGAGTGTCTAAACGCAGCTATAAGGGACTGGTTCTGAACATTATCCTAGTTATTCTAGTGTTTAACGTTGGGATTCTTGGGTATAGAATGACAAAAGACCCGGTTGACCTAGTGGAGATAACGTTGAACAAGAAAGTAATCAGCGCCAAAGAAGACTTGACTATTACAATTCATAATTATGGGTTTAGAAGCATAAGTTTTGGCTCATATGAGCCTATCTATCGAGTGTAT
>JAHLLU010000296.1 GCA_020444005.1 archaeon | reverse complement strand
TGGAGACACTGCCCGCCTTAACATCCTCGGTGGTACTTTGCTCTACCACCACCCCGGCCACATTATCCAGTTCGGCAATTGCAAAGGCATCGTCGTACACCAGGCTGCTCTGACTTCCGCCGCCCATGCCACCACCTGCGCCGCGCATCCCTTGCAATCCGCTCATGGAAAAAGAAGCAGACACATACACCAGGTTCGAACCGAGGCTGGTGATACTTTCTTCGATGGTGGCTTCTGTCCCGGCACTGATCCCGACCATGATGATGACCGCGGCCACGCCGATGATGATCCCCAGCATGGTCAGCAGGGAACGCACCTTATTTTTGGCAACCGCTTCCCAGGAGATGCGAATAACCTCAGACGCTCTCATGGAGTACCTCCTCTGCTGCAGCTGGGGCGGCTGCTTTGCCCTTGCCGTTCGTCTCGATCCGGGCAATCTTGCCATCCAGCAAGTGAATGGTGCGCTGGGTGTGGGCCGCCGTTTCTGCGGAGTGGGTGACCATCACAATCGTCACACCCTGCTCATTGAGCGTGTGCAGAACGTTCATAATATCTTCGCCCGAGCGGCTGTCCAGGTTCCCGGTAGGTTCATCGGCAATCACCACCACTGGGTCGTTCACCAGAGCACGGGCTACCGCCACGCGCTGCTGCTGCCCGCCGGAAAGCTCTTGCGGCTGGTGGTAGATGCGGTGTTCCAGGCCGACCAATTTGAGCTTCTCGTAGGCTTTCTCTTCCATTTCGTAAATATCCATTTTGACATCCCGGTCATACATCAACGGCAGGATCACATTGCGCAGGGCCGTGGTGCGGGGCAGCAGGTTGTAAGATTGAAAGATAAACCCCAGCTTCTGATTGCGGATGAAGGCCAGTTCGGTCTTATCCAGGTCGCTGACATCCTCATTATCCAGAAAATACTTCCCGGAAGTGGGTCGGGAGAGACACCCCAAAATATGCATCAGGGTGCTTTTTCCCGAACCGGATGGCCCCATGATAGCGACAAATTCGCCTTGATGGATTTGAATACCCACCCCGTCCAGCGCAGCCACCTGGATATCGCCCATTCCATAGATCTTGCGGATGTCTTGGGTTTCAATCAGTGCGTGTTGGGCCATCAGTCCGTCTCCGCAATCCCGGTGGTTACCACGTCTCCGACTTCCAGGCCAGAAGTTACTTCGGCGTAATAGGTATCAACGATGCCGACTTCGACAACCCGTAATTTCGGCTCGCCATTTTCCACCACAAACACGCCATACTGCCCATCGGAAATCTCGCGCAGCGATTCCACCGGCACCAGCAGGGCATTTTCGGCGCGCCCGGAAATGATCTCCACAGCAGCACTGCTGCCCAACGGAATCCGTCCCAGTTTTTCCATGCTTTCGGCAGAAATCTCTACCGTGGCACCGATCAGCGAACCACCCAAATCTGTTGTCAGAAAGGGGTCTACCTGGACAACCGTCCCGGTATAGGTATCGTCAGGGAGGGCGTCAAAAGTAATATCAGCCTCGTAGCCCACCGCAATATTCACCCAATCCGCCCCATCCAGATATACTTCCAAATACATGGTGGAGACATCCTGAATCACGACCTTGGCGCTGGAAGAGGAATCGCCAACACCGCCGTTTACGCTGGTCACCAGGCCCGAAATGGGGGCAACCAGTGTAGTTTTATCCAGATTTTCTTCAGCGGTTTGCAAGGCTTCTTGCGCATTCAGGTAGCTGGTGATGCCGGAACCGGTCGCGCCTACAGGCACCTCGCCCGTGGTAACCAGGGTGAGATAATCTTCCGCTTCTTTCAGCAAAGCTTGATCCAGGTCCAGGGTGTTGCGGGCTTCTGCGATCTGGATCGTGGAAGGAGCGTAGAGCACATCTTCACATTCCTGATCGCGTCCTTCGCCTTCACATTCTTCCTTGGTAAAGTTCTCCCACAGGTATTCGCCGTAAGCGCTCTGGCCTTCAGCCAGCAAAGCATTCGCATTGCGCAGCAGGCGTTCTGCCTCGGCAATCGCATCGGCATCCCCGGTGGCCTGGGCTTCCACTAATTCGGCTTCGCGTTGGGCGATTTTGACTTCGGCATAATAAACGGTATCGCTAATGAAATACGTCAGCAGGCTAATATCGGAAGAGACATCTCCCTCATAAGACGAGATCGACTGCTTGGCTTGCGCAATCGCAGCCGCTGAACTCATTTCGTTGAAAGAACGCAGCGCGTCCTGATATGCAGCTTCCAAATCGGTATTATCAACCGTCATCAGCACATCGCCTGCGGTGACCGTATCGCCAACGGCGACATTGACCGAATTGATCGTTGCCGTGACCGAAAATGCCGCCGTGACCTCATCTCCGGACACCAGGTTGCCGGTGCCGCTGGCATAGATCAGCAGGTCTCCCTGGCGAACAACCGAAGTTTGCATCTCTGCATCGGCGGTTTCCGTGGGCACCTGTTTGGGCAAATAGCCCCATTGATAATAAGCAAACGCTCCAGCACCTAAGACCAGCACCGCCGCGACCCCAATCCAAATCCGCTTGCGGGCCTTGCGTTTTTTCCTCCGCCGCTGAAACAGGCTGTCCTCGTTTTCGATAGGCTCTTCTCGCACTTCGGTCATTTCACCGCTTCCTTTCAAATCTAAAGTAGGGATGTACACCCCCTAAATATACCCAACCGGAATTAACGACCTGTATGCGAATTGTGTAAAAATTGTATAGAAAATTATTTATGGTTTGAGACGAGATTTTACACCCAGAGCCTGATCCCCCTGAAGGTGATTTAACCAATCAAAGAATCAAAAAAGGTTCGAAATAGGCAAGTATTTGCCCATTTCGAACCTATAATTCTGTCATTAGATTGACGGCCTTAATTTTGTCTCACTGCAACAGCGACAATTAATGAGCAATTGTCTCCCAGCATCCCTGAGATTGCTTCTGCCGCAAGCAGCTTTGCTGCTTATGCGGCATCGCAATGACACACATTCATCTCACGCCAGCACGTTTGGCAGGCGGCCCTCAAGATCAGGGATTGCGGATGCTGGGCAAGAACCAGAAGACCTGGTGGCTCGCAACGGTAGTTTTGGTTTCCATATCGAGGGTAAAGAGCACTTCCTTCCCCACCAGCGCAGAGAGGTCCACATCTATGGTCGTGATGGTGCCATCATAGGTTTCCAGCCATTCGCCCAAAACCCCTTCGCCGCCGTCCTTCACCTTGTAAGAGAGCCGCATCACCACTTTACAGTCGGTGCTGCCGTACAAACAGCCTACCTGAGCCACGAAATGGTCGCCGGGTTGGATTTCGACAGCCGGGAACTTCCCGCGGATGCGTTCTTGTTTGGAGATAGTCGCCAGGATAGCGGGTTCATCTTCCCAACCACCGGTTTCCATGCGGAAGTTATTGCTGTACTCGACAAAATCTTTGTAGCCTTCGCTGGTGCCGCTGCAATACAGGGTGGTTTGGTCGTTCTTCCAGGTGGCATTG
>JAHLLU010000247.1 GCA_020444005.1 archaeon | reverse complement strand
GATGTTGCTAAAGTTCGCGAACTTGCTGAGGGCTCCTGATTTACGGGCTACGTTGATGATACGTTTCTTGAATAACCCTGTCTTGGTTACTGCTTCATTTATGGTGTCTGTAAGGTCTTTCTTTGCAAGAGTCTTAAGCATACGTGCAACATAACGCGCGTCAACCTCGCCAACCGTCTGGGTGATTATCATATAGGTATCCTGCTGGACCCCAACAGGGTAACCAGTGGCTTCACTGATGACATGTCCCACTATTCTTGATAATGTTCTGTTCGCGAGGCTACCGAAGTTAGCGTGAATTATCACGTTATCATCCCAGTCCTCCACCAAGACCCGTTTATTCGTGGGTAATGGGTAACCATGCCTGTGATGGTCTACCATTTCCTTGAGAATCCGCTTCATGGTCTCGGGTTTAGCAGGGTATCTTTCGCTAAGGGCTTTCGCGACCCCGTCCGCTGATTCACCATGGTTGAGGTTATCCTCTACAAAGCCTTTGATTTCCCCAACCTCCATAGCGACCTCAAAGGGTACTGGTATCTGTTCACCTACCCAGCTTGGAATAGCTCCTGTGGGGTCATCCTCGGCTCTTACATAGATTTTATCGTTGTGGATGTTGAGTATCTTCCACGCGCTTCCCCTGAGAGTGAACTTGACGCCGGGTTTAGCGTACTCAGCGACAAACGCCTCCTGTAGTATACCAACTGGTGTATCCCCGTCTACATCTACAATCAGGTAATCTTTCTCGTCAGGTATCATGCTAAGGTTGTTGAAGAAATACCTGTACATGGTCTTGCGGCTGCCTCTTGGCTTGATGAGCACCTCGTCCTCTGGGCTAAACCATGCGAGACGTGGGAACCTGTCGTGCATGTAGTTGGCTGCGCCGATGATATCATCTTCTTCTAGGTCTCGGTAAGGGTATGCGTTCTTGAAGAGGTTCTTATACTGGAGGATATACAAGCGGCTGTTCTGCATCAATTCAGCGATCATCTGATTAACCAAGACATCAAACGGCTTCTCAGGCACCTGCAAAGGCTCCATGATCTCCAACAAGGCACGTCTGCAGATTACCATGCTCTCCAAAGCGTCATCGCTGTTCATTGCCACAATGACGCCTTTACTGGTCTCGTCTATGCTGTGACCGCTACGCCCGACTCTTTGAAGCAGTCTCGTTACTTGGCGGGGGCTGTTATACTGGATTACTAGGTCTATTTGCCCAATGTCTATGCCAAGTTCAAGGCTGCTTGTGCAGATAACAGTCCGTAAATCACCTGCTCTCAGACTCTTTTCTGTGGCTATCCTACTGGTCTTTGCGAGTGAGCCATGGTGGATGCTTAGCGGGAACTCTGTGTCCCAGATATTGAACCGGCTTGTGAGCGCCTCACTGGTGCTACGAGTGTTTGTGAATATGAGTGTGGTATCATGGTTCTCGATAAGGTCCTTCATAACCCTGAGCCTTACAGCTACATCAGGGTGAGTAAACAGCTTATTACTCAAATCATAATCCTCTGGCTGAGGTTGTGGATACACTATTTCAAATTGAGTATCCCTAAGCGCCGATACCTGTACTATCTCAACTTCCCTATCTTCTCCACCGAGAAACTTTGCAACCTTCTCCGGTGTACCTATGGTTGCGCTGAGCCCAATGAGTTGAGGCGGGTTCTCGGCTATTGCCTTTATACGTTCCAGAGCTAGGCTTAACTGGCTTCCACGTTTATTGTCTGCGAGTTCATGTATCTCGTCTATGATGATCCAGCGTACTGTTTTGAGGTGATTCTTGATAGTTCTTCCCTGAAGTATGGCTTGAAGCGTCTCCGGGGTAGTGATCAGCATATCCGGTGGACTGCGCCGCTGATAATTACGTTCTTTTTGACTAGTATCTCCGTGGCGTACCCCGAGCCTCATATCAAGTCTGTTCGCCCAGTAGGTCATTCTATCAAGAATATCCCGGTTTAATGCCCTAAGTGGCGTCACGTAGATGATGCTAATACCGGGTTGTCTTCCGCCGTTCATGAGAAACTTGTGAAGTACGGGTAGTGCTGCTGCCTCTGTCTTGCCTGTGGCTGTGGCTGATATGAGTAATACGTCTTTATCTTCCAATATGATAGGAATTAGCTTTCGCTGGGGCTCTGTTGGTTGTTCAAAGCCTTTTTCCTGTATCAGTCTCCGAACTGGTCGGCACAACTGTGAGAAAGCATTATCCTCAGTCAAGGCGCGCGGAACCTTTTTCGCAGCATAAAATAAAAACCCAATGGGATAAAACCCATCAAAAGGTTTTCAATAACCGGTTTTTCCCTATATAGTCGCAGAGAATTGTTTTATACTCGAATAATTACAATCATTATCAGTATATATGGGAAGGTAATCCAAGATGTTTCAAATAGTCGCACAAGCACCAGCACAAATGTCACTATTAGTGGGTCAAGCTCTCTTTGCTGGAGGCGTAATTCTACTATTAGTGGTACTTTGGCGGTTCTCAAAGATCGAATAAAAAACTGGTATCCTCAACCCTTTTTCTCATCAAACCAGATATCACAGACTTTATACTTTAGGTGTGCCTAAGAACACAGATCGCATAAACGGCGAAGAAAACAGGTGAAATCAATGGTAAAAGTAGGAATCATGATCTGTGACAGGAACAGGAAATGTACTGGAAACAAGTGTTTTAGATCCGTCATAGAGAGAGACGGGGCATTCAGAAAATATAAGGACGAACCAGTTGAGGTTGTAGGCTGGATGGCCTGTGGAGGATGCCCCGGTGAGAGACTAGAATTCGCACCAGCGGACATGAAGAAATACGGTGCAGAGGTAATCTACCTAGCATCATGCTACCTAGCAGGCTACCCACCATGCCCATACATCAAAGACCACAAGACCTACATCGAAAACTACGTAGGACTACCAGTAGTCATAGGAACCCACCCTATGCCACAGAA
Source organism: archaeon (assembly GCA_020444005.1). Next base: position 548 of record JAHLLU010000247.1, on the reverse strand, counting down.
TTATATCGATACCCACGAGAAAGCAGGCGACTGGGAAGGATGCGAAGAGTACCTCAAGGAGATCACAAACGACCCTGAAGGAGCTCACAAGTACGATTCCACTAGACCCGACTACACTGAGAGTCTAAAGAAGAAGTAATCTTCTTAACTCACCATTTTTAATCAAAATCAATATGAGTTCTGACGCTGAACTAGAAAAAATAAAGCAGGAAATGCTAAAGAAACTAATGAACCCTGCACCAAAACCAAGTTTCTGGAAACCCGGTGAGATGATGGAACTAACAGACTCAAACTTCCAAAAAGCCATGAGTGAAACTGATAAGCCTGTCTTGGTTGATTTCTGGGCAGAGTGGTGTGGACCATGCAAGATGATGGCTCCAGTAGTACACCAGATGGCAAAAGACTACGCTGGAAAAGCCCATATAGCCAAGCTTAACGTCGATTATAACAAGATAACAGCCGCTCAGTTTGGTGTAATGAGTATTCCCAACTTTATAGTATTCAAAAACGGAAAGGCTGTTGGTCAGACTGTAGGCGCTGTAGGACTA